>JANOLL010000064.1:0-15959 GCA_031419775.1 Polaromonas sp.
CGCGAGGAGTTGATCCGGTTTTATGACGGCAAGACTGCGAAGTGGCAGATTCCGGATGACGTGGTGTTTGTCGACAGCATTCCGCTGGGCGCCACCGGGAAGATGCTCAAGACCAAACTTCGCGACATGCTCAAAGACTACAAGCTACCCACATGACACCACTCTTTAGAGCTTTGGAACCATGACCACCCTCTACACCGTTCACGGCACCGTTGCCCTGATTACCTTGAGCAATCCACCTGTCAACGGCCTCGGCCACGCGACCCGGTTCGGCCTGACCGAGCACTTGCAGCAAGCCAACGCCGACAGCGCCGTCAAATCGATCGTGATCACCGGCGCAGGAAAGGCGTTTTCGGGCGGCGCGGACATCAAGGAATTTGGCACCCCCAAGGCGCTTCTGGAGCCTAATTTACTGAGCGTCATCAGTGCCGTTGAAAATTCGGCCAAGCCAGTTGTGGCGGCGATCCATTCTGTCTGCATGGGCGGAGGCCTGGAACTGGCGCTCGGATGCCACTACCGGATTGCTGCCCCGGGTTGCAGCGTGGCGCTTCCTGAAGTCAAGCTTGGCCTGCTGCCGGGTGCCGGTGGGACCCAGCGCCTGCCGCGTGCCATCGGCGTTGAGCCGGCGCTCAACATGATCGTCAGGGGTGAGCCGATCAAAAGCGAGTTACTGGCGCAGATTCCCGGGCAAAAGTTGTTCGACAGCATGGCCTCGTCGGCTGAATCGCTGGCAGACCAAGCGCTGGCGTTTGCGCAATCTGTGGCCGATATCCGTCCGATTCCCCTGGTACGCAATTTGCCCTGCAAGCATCCAAATGGCGCGGCATACTTTCAGTTTGCGCGCAATACAGTGGGCAGCCTGTCGAAAAACTTTCCGGCGCCGCTCAAGTGTGTTGATGCGGTGGAGGCCGCCGCGCTGCGCCCGTTTGCAGAGGGCTTGCAGTTCGAACGCGAGTTGTTTGTCAATCTCATGTTGACGCCGCAAAGCCGTGCGCTGCGCCATGTGTTCATGGCAGAACGGGCCGCTTCCAAGATTCCGGATGTGGCACCCGACACGCCCCAGCGCGACATCCGCTCTGTCGCTGTGATTGGCGCGGGCACCATGGGCGGCGGCATCGCCATGAACTTTCTCAACGCTGGCATACCGGTGACGATGCTGGAGACGCAGCAGCCAGCGCTCGATCGCGGTGTGGCCACCATCCGTAAAAACTATGAAGCTCAGGTGAAAAAAGGCAAGCTCAAGCAGGAAAAGTACGAGCAGCGCATGAGCCTGCTGAGCACTACCCTGAGCTATGACGCTATCGACAATGCAGACCTCGCGATTGAAGCAGTGTTTGAGGAGCTCAGCGTCAAGGAGAAAGTTTTTACAGAGCTCGATCGCGTGATGAAACCGGGTGCCATCCTGGCATCGAACACTTCTACCCTCGACATCAACCGGATCGCTGGCTTCACGCAGCGTCCGCAGGATGTACTGGGCACCCACTTTTTCAGCCCGGCCAATGTGATGAGACTTCTGGAAGTGGTACGAGGTGAAAAAACCGGCAAGGACGTGCTGGCCACCGTGATGGCGCTGGCCAAAAAGATCCGGAAAACCGCTGTGGTGTCAGGCGTGTGCGACGGCTTCATTGGCAACCGTATGGTTGAGCAGTACCTGCGCCAGGCTGGGTTTCTGTTGGAAGAAGGTTGCACACCCGCGCAGGTTGATCAGGCTGTCGAGAAATTCGGATTTGCCATGGGACCGTTTCGCATGAGTGATCTGGCGGGCAACGACATCGGTTGGGCCATTCGCAAGCGCCGCTACCTGGAAAAACCGGACATGAAATACAGCAAGATTGCTGACCGGTTGTGTGAACTGGGGCGATTCGGGCAAAAGACCGGTGCGGGCTGGTATGACTACTTGCCAGGCAAGCGTGACGCTGTAGCGTCGCCGCTGGTAGCCGAGACCATAGACAAACACCGGCAGGACCTCGGATTGGAGCGGCGCGATATTCAGGATGAAGAGATCGTCCAGCGTCTGGTTTACGCGCTGGTCAATGAGGCGGCACACATTCTGGAAGAAGGTGTTGCGTCCAAAGCCAGCGACATTGACATGGTCTACATCACGGGTTACGGCTTTCCGCTGTTTCGGGGTGGGCCCATGCTGTATGCCGATCAGGTGGGTCTGTTCAACGTGGTGCAGAGCATGCAGCGCTTCGCCCGTAATCCCCATGACGACGCCGGTTTCTGGCAACCTGCGCCCCTGCTGGCCCGCCTTGCCGCCGAAGGCAAAACCTTCAATTGACTGGCCGTTTTCTAGCAGTGCTCTCTACCCGTATCGGATAAATCCATGACTGCAGCCTTGATTGTTTCTACTGCCCGCACCCCACTGGCGAAAAGCTGGAAAGGTGCATTCAACATGACCCATGGTGCCACCCTGGGCGGCCATGCGGTCGCGCACGCTATTTCACGCGCCGGCATTGAGCCGGCGGAAGTGGAAGATGTGATCATGGGTTGCGCTACGCCAGAAGGGGCGACCGGTTCGAATATTGCGCGTCAGATCGCCCTACGTGCCGGCTGTCCCGTCACAAGCTCTGGCATGACTGTCAACCGTTTTTGTTCGTCTGGCTTGCAGAGCATTGTTTTGGCGGCGCAACGCATCGTCGCGGGCGAGGCGGATATTTTTGTGGCTGGTGGGGTCGAGAGCATTTCCTGCGTCCAGCAGGAGGTCAATACTCACATGCTGAGAGAAGACTGGCTGACGGAAAATAAACCCGAGATTTACTGGAACATGCTGCAGACCGCCGAACAGGTCGCCAGGCGCTACGGTATCTCGCGCGAGCGCATGGACCACTATGGGGCACAAAGCCAGCAAAGAGCCACCGCTGCATTGGCGGCAGGTTTGTACACTGAAGAAATCGCCCCCATTAGCGTCACCATGGGCGTAGCCGATGCGGTTTTGGGTCTGACGACCCGACAAGTCACCGTCAGCCAGGACGAAGGCATACGTCCCGGTACCACCCAAGAAGGCATCAGCGGCATCAAGCCAGCCATTGCCGGAGGGGTGATTGCAGCGGGTAATGCCAGCCAGTTTTCTGACGGCAGTGGCGCAGTCGTCGTGATGGACGAAAAACGGGCCAGTCAAAAAGGGCTCAAGCCGCTCGGTCGATTTCTCGGCTTTGCCGTGGCGGGCTGCGAACCAGACGAAATGGGCATAGGCCCGGTATTTGCCATTCCTAAGGTGCTTGCCAGGCTGGGGCTCACGGTAGGTGACATCGACCTGTGGGAACTCAACGAGGCTTTTGCCGTTCAGGTACTTTATTGCGCCGACAAGCTGGGCCTTCCACTGGACAAACTCAATGTCAACGGCGGCGCGATTGCGGTTGGACATCCCTACGGCGTCACTGGCCAGCGTCTGACGGGTCACGCCCTGATTGAAGGCAAACGCCGCGGTGCAAAGAAAGTCTGCGTGACGATGTGCATTGGCGGGGGCATGGGCGCTGCGGGTATTTTTGAGGTGTTGTGAGGGCCGGGGTGCAGAGTCAGGATTAGGCGTGACGTTTGGTTCGCCAGCACGTGCACCCATGCTAGAAAATTAAGAGCAGTCACCTCGGTAAAATCAGACATGACCTATTTCAATGATGATTCCTCGCGCCTCCGTCGCGTCCACCTCTCAGTGGAGTCTTGCCCATGAGCTTTTTCAAACCCCTCACCGAGGTGTCATCCAGCAAAAAGGTGGCACGCATTCACGCCTTGATTTGGGTTTTGATCTATGGCGGCCTGTTGGCGCTGGTGCTGGGACTTTCAGTGGGGCGTAACGACGAGGCGTTCGGCTGGTCGCTGGTGCTGGGTGGCGCAGTGGTGTCCATGCTGGGCGTGGTGTTGATTTATATACGCTCCAGAATGACCAACGAGCGATGATCAAGCATATCGTCATGTGGAAATTGATCGATCCGGCGCAGGCTCCGCACTTCAAAGTGGAACTGGACAGTTGCCGCAACCTGGTTCCCGGCATGCTGGCTTTCGAGGCAGCCATCCGAACAGCCGAGCATGAGGCTAACTGTGACGTGGTGCTTTATTCGGTCTTTGCAAATAAGCAAGCACTGGCCGCGTACCTGAATCATCCTCACCACCAGATCATTGGCCGTGGCTTGGGTGCTTTGCGCGAGAGCCGCTGTGTATTGGACTACGAGATACCTGGAGACACGCCATGACTGATTCCGTTCAACCCGCTGCCGCTCGTACGGTCCAGCAACTTTTCGACTTGACAGGCAAGATTGCACTGGTGACCGGCGGCTCGCGCGGGCTGGGTCTGCAACTGGCACGGGGATTGGGTGAGGCAGGCGCCAAAATCATGTTGAGTTCGCGCAAGGCCGCTGACCTGATCGAGGCAGCGGCCGAATTGACGGCCGCAGGCATCTCGGTGGACTGGATAGCCGCCGACTGCGCCAAAGAAGTAGATATTCGCGCGCTCGCCGATGAGGCCATCAAGCGCATGGGCCATATCGATATTCTGGTCAACAACGCAGGTGCGACCTGGGGCGCAGCGGCTGAAGACCATCCGGTAGAGGCCTGGGACAAGGTCATGAACCTGAATATTCGCGGTTACTTCATCTTGTCGCAGCACATTGCCAAGCACAGCATGATTGCGCGCAGGTCGGGGCGCATCATCAATGTCGCCTCGATTGCCGGACTAGGCGGCAACCCGCCAGACCTACAAATGATTGCCTACAACACGTCCAAAGGGGCAGTGGTCAATTTCACCCGCGCACTAGGCTGCGAATGGGGCCCGCACAACATCACTGTTAACGCGATTTGCCCCGGATTTTTCCCGAGCAAGATGACCGTTGGGGTGCTCAAGTCTATCGGCCAGGACAAGCTGGCCGCGCACGCGCCGTTGGGGCGGCTCGGTGACGATGAGGACCTCAAAGGGTTGTGTGTGCTCTACGCATCGGACGCCGGTAAGCACATCACGGGTCAATGGATGGCGGTGGACGGTGGGGTCAGCGTCGTGACGGGTGGCTAAGAAGCATGACCAAGCTTGATTTTGGGGCTGAAATACCCTTTGTCACCCACCTGGGCTTTGCGCTGGAGCGATTTGACGGCGGTGAATCAGCGATTCGCTATATCCCTCAGCCCGAGCATCTGAATTCCTTCGCCGTCACCCATGGCGGGGCGGTGATGACGCTGCTCGATGTGACCATGGCGACGGCGGCCCGCAGCGTCCAGAAAGACATGGGTGTAGTCACTATCGAGATGAAAACCAGCTTCATGCAGCCCGCGCCCGGCAACGGCGGTGCACTGACCGGCAAAGGCCGGCTGATTCACCGCACCGCAACGCTGGCCTTCACGGAAGCGACTTTGTACGATGCACAAGGTAGGGTTTGCGCCCATGCGACCGGGACATTTAAATTCGTCAAACGCCTGCCTACCGGGCCACGGAGCGCCAATAAACTGGGGGCGCCGCTTCCCGCTGACGGCCGTGGCATTTCTACCGACTAGCACTCATTTGATGCACGGCTTCACATGATGCATACTTTTGCGGGCAAGACGGCCGTTCTCACCGGCGCTGGCTCGGGCTTCGGGCTCGAATGCGCGCGTCTGGGAGCGCGGCTGGGCATGAATCTGGTGTTGGTCGATGTACAAGCGGACGCCCTTGCAGCAGCAGCCAACGAAATGGAGCTGGCCGGTGCACAGGTGCTGGCCGTGCAGGCCGATGTCTCCAGCGCCAGTCAAATGGACGCATTGGGAAACGCCGTGCGGGTGCGTTTCGGCGCACCGCAACTGGTCTTCAACAACGCCGGAGTCGGGTCGGGTGGCCTGATTTGGGAGAACTCGGTCGAGGATTGGGAGTGGGTGCTGGGCGTGAACCTGATGGGCGTGGTGCATGGGGTGCGGGTCTTCGCGCCCATGATGCTGGAGGCGGCTAAACACGACCCGTCTTGGCAGGGCCACATCGTTAACACTGCGAGCATGGCTGGCCTGCTCAACCCACCCAACATGGGCGTCTACAACGTCAGTAAACACGCGGTTGTTTCACTCACCGAAACGCTGTATCAAGACCTGTCGCTGGTCACGACGCAAATCAGCACGTCGGTCTTGTGCCCCTTTTTTGTGGCCACCGGCATCAGCCAAAGCGAACGCAACCAGCCCGCTGATTTGCTAGACCAGAACCAGACCCCAAGCCAGCGTGTTCAGCGAGCCATGACCGCCAAAGCCGTCGGCGCAGGCAAGGTCAGCGCGGCCAGCGTGGCGCAGCTGGTTTTTGATGCAGTAGCAAGCAAGCAGTTTTATATCTTCAGTCACCCAGGAAGCAACCAGTCTTTGCAAACCCGGTTTGACGATATTTTGCTAGCCCGCAATCCGACCGATCCGTTTGCTGACAAACCTGAAATTGGGCAGCAACTCAGAAACGCACTGCGTCAGCCCTGACGGCAGAGGCCTCAACAATCAGCGTCCAACTGGCAATCGGTCAAACAGCTCGTAGCTGTTTTTCAGCCAGGTCTTGACACGTTGGCGCTCCAGCAGCCCGAGCGAATCCGGGCCCTGACGGTCGTTGCTGGCCTTCCAGAAACTGGTGTTGTGCTGGTCAATCTTGCGCATGCTTGCGTCGTGCAGGCGCGGCAGCTCAATGAGATATGCGCCGTGCGCTTGGGCCTTTTGCAATGCCTCGGAGTTGCGCAGCAGCACGAAATCTGAACCTCGGCCCTGGTTTTGCACAACGATGTAGTGGGGTCCCGCACCGTAGTTGTCGACCAACTGGCCGAGCAGGTCCACTGCGTCCCGGCCATCGTCCATCACGTGCCAGAAATTGACAGTGATCCCCATTTCACCAAACAGCTCCATCAGGTTGGCATCCCGAATCCATTTGGCCAGGGGTGCGGACGTTTGAGCGGCCAGGTCAACAATCACGTTTTGCTCGGGGTTGTCCTCGAAGGCCGCAACGATCAGGTCCAGACCTTCGTAACTATCAACCACCACAGGTGACGCGTAGTCGGCATAGAAACGGTTGAACGAATGGTGTGATCGATCGGTATCAAATCCGGTGAACGGAATGCCCTTATCAATGAAATACTGGGCCAGCACACGAGCCGTGACAGATTTGCCGACGCCGCCTTTTTCCCCGCCGATGAAGTTGATAGAGCTCATGTTTTCCCTCGTTAGACGCCGATTCTATGGGCTGCCCCTGACGGCAGCTGACGCCGGCATCACATTGATTGCTGCAGCATGTCCCGGTAGTCCTCGGCAGACGCCAGTCGCGGATTCGTCAGGTGGCAGTGGTCAGCCAACGCACCGCTGATGATTTTTTCAAAATCGTCGGCACGCACGCCCAGACTTTTCAGCCCGGCAGGCAGACCCAAGCGGGCATTCATGTCGCGCAGTGCTTCCGGCACGTCGCCAGTGGAAGTCAGTCCCATGGCCCTGGCCAAGCGCTCCATGCGCCGCTCTTTTTGAATGGATGCCGCGCTGCTGTTGAAGCGAAGAACGGCCGGTAAAAACAGGGCATTGAGGGTGCCGTGATGCAGCCGCGGGTCGACGCCACCCAGACTGTGGCTCAAGGAATGTACGCAGCCCAGACCTTTTTGAAAAGCCATGGCTCCCTGCATCGAGGCGCTCATCAGGTTCAGGCGTGCCTCGCGGTCACTACCGTCACGCGTCGCGCGTTCAATGTGGGTCCAACCGCGCTCGAGACCATCGAGCGCAATGCCATCGGCGGGCGGATTGAAAGCGGCCGACATAAAGGTTTCCATGCAGTGTGCAATCGCGTCCATCCCGGTGGCTGCGGTGAGGTTTGCCGGCAAGCCCAGCGTCAGCTCAGGATCGCAGATGGCTGCCTTGGGTACCAGGTGCCAGGAATGAAATCCGAGCTTGCGGTGGTCATCGACAATGATGATGGCGCCGCGCGCGACTTCGCTACCGGTACCGCTGGTGGTCGGCACGGCAATCAGCGGCGCGGCGCGAGCTGTGATTTTGGCTGAGCCACCTTCGATCGTGGCGTAGTTTTTCAGGGGGCCCGCATGCGTAGCCGCAATCGCTACGCCTTTGGCGCAATCGATCGACGAGCCGCCGCCCACTGCAATCAAACCGTCACACCCGCTGGCCTGATATAGCGTGGCAGCAGCGCGCACGGCGGCTTCGGTCGGATTCGATGGCGTATGGTCAAACACCGTGACCGGCATGCCGGGCAAGCTGTCCAGCGCCCTTTGCAAAATGCCCGCTGCCTTGACACCAGCATCGGTTACGACCAGCGGGCGTGCGATGCCCACGCGCTCGCATTCCTGCTTGAGCAACCGAATGGCACCGAATTCAAACTGGACCTGGGTGATGTAGTAGATAAAGGTCATGTTAGTGAGCGTTGAAGCGTGTGCTGTTGACGTTGTACGATACCGGCTCGCTTGCAGGCCAAACCGCCGACCCTCAAATTTACCCCTGAAAAGACGTGTCGGAATAATCACCAGCACCGGCAGCCGCGCTCCATTCCACTCAGCACCATGAAGCGACAAGACTTTCGGCTTTTTCATTCACTGCAGGTTCGCTGGGTCGAAGTGGACATGCAGAAAATCGTCTTTAACGCCCACTACCTGATGTATTTTGACACCGCGATGTCGGATTACTGGCGTTCGCTGGCCTTGCCTTACGAAGAAGCCATGCAGCAACTTGGAGGCGATCTGTTTGTCAAGAAAGCAAGCCTTGAATTTCATGGCTCGGCGCTTTTTGACGATCGCCTGGACATCGGTCTTAGGTGCGACCGGATTGGCAATTCTTCGCTGGTCTTTTCAGGCGGCATCTTCAGGGCTGACGATTTGCTGGTCTCGGGTGAGTGGGTGTACGTGTTTGCCGACCCGGTCCTGAAATCCGCCAAACCAGTACCCGACAATTTGCGTCAACTCATGGGCCGTGCAGAACGCGGCGAGGTCCTGATGACCATCAAGACCGGTGACTGGCTCGAACTCGGTCCGGATGCGCGCAGCCTGCGGACTGAAGTTTTTGTACAGGAGCAGGGCATTCCAGTTGAACTGGAGTGGGATGAGGCGGACGCTGCCGCGCTGCACGCAGTGGTCTACAACGCAGTCGGCCAGCCCATTGCCACGGGCCGCCTGCTGGCTCCTAAACCGGGAACCGGCAAGGTGGGACGTTTGGCAGTAAAAAGGGTATTGCGCGGCTCCCAGGTGGGCCGACAAGTGTTGCTGGCGCTGCTCCAGTGCGCCCGAAAGCGCGGCGATATTGAAATTGTTCTCAACGCCCAGCTGAGCGCCCAAGGTTTTTACCGCTCGTTCGGTTTCATCGCCAGGGGCGAGATTTTCGACGAAGCGGGCATCCCCCATATTGAAATGTCCTTGTCGCTCTAGGATTTGCCCCCAGCGTCCGGGCACAACGCCAGCTTAGCCAGGCTAACAGCGACAATATGACAGCAGCCCGTCAGCGATTCCCCTTCCAGACTTTCCACCTTACCCGCAAGACTATCGAGTGTCATGGCCAAGAAGAAACGTATTCAGATCAGCAAGTCCGGCAATGGTGCGAGCGTCGCCTTAGATTCCGACGACCTGGCACCGCAGGAGGTGCTCCGGTCTGATGCCCTAGCCGCCAATCCCAGAAATCGAGCACAGGAAAAGGCGGCGGGTTCGGTGCGTCTGCCGGCAGAAATCGAACGCGGCGACTGGACCGTTGTCATTTTGGCCTTGATGATGTTTCTGGCCCCAGCGATTGGCGTACCCCATGAGGAAATGCTGCAGGATACCCTCAAATCCATTGTGGTGTCGTTTGCCGTGGTGTCTGCGGGTTTACTGTTTTTTTGGCAACAGCGCAACCGGCGCGACAGCCTGCGCTGGCATGCGCTCATGTGGCTGCCCTTGTCTTTGACGGCGTATGCCCTAGGCAGCATGGTCTGGTCACACACCTACCTGGGCGGGGTTGAGGCGATACGCTGGTTTGTGTTCAGTCTGCTGCTTTGGCTGGGTCTCAATACCTTGTCGCGGGCCCGCACCGGCTACCTGGTGGAAGGGATTCACTGGGGTGCGGTGATTGCCTCCTTGTGGACCGCACTGCAGTTCTGGGTGGACTTCAGTTATTTCCCGCAAGGCCCCAATCCCGCATCAACTTTTGTCAACCGCAATTTCTTTGCAGAGTTTGTGGTGTGCACCTTGCCGTTTTCAGCCTACCTTCTGGCGCAGGCCCGGGGTTCGGCGCGCATCACGCTGATGGCTTTCACACTGGCTTTCAACATCGTCGCCCTGATGATGACTGGCACGCGCGGTGCGCTCAGCGCCATGTGGCTTCTGCTGGTTGTCATCTTGCCGCTCGTTGCCGTGTTGTACAGGCGTCAGTTCAACTTCATGAGTTGGGACGCGGGCAGGCGTATCCTGGCTTGCGGGGTGTTGCTGGCAACGGTGGTGGGACTCGGCCTGATTGGCAGCGGCAACCCCAAGTTGCTGGCCGATTCCGGGTCTTATGGAACCAATGCGTTTGACCGCGCGTTCAAGCGTACCGCCTCGATTTCTGCGAAAGACGGCTCACTCGGGATTCGTCTGGTCATGTGGAAGGCAACCGCCCGCATCATCGAGGCAAGACCCCTGACCGGCGTGGGCGCGGGCGCCTGGGAGGCCATGTTGCCGCTTTACCAAGCCGAAGGATCGCAGCTCGAGACCGATTATTACGTTCACAACGAGGTGCTGCAGCTGCTGGCCGAATACGGCTTGACGGGTTTGCTGTTCCTGCTGGCGCTGACCGGCTATCTGCTCATGGCGGCGTGGAAAACCCTCCGCAACCGAACCCCGGAGGGTCTGGCTGAAGCCCCCATGCGGGCCATTGCGCTGGCGAGCTTGCTGGCGTTTTTGATTGTCAGCAACATTGGCTTTCCCTGGCGGCTGGCCAGTACCGGTTGTCTATTTGCCCTGAGTCTGGCCCTGTTGGCCAGCTCGGATGCGCGGCTCCAATTCCGCGGGCCCTGGGCTGCCATGCGTCTGCCCTGGCGGCCCGCCTACTCACAGACGCTGGCGATCCTGTTAATCGCTTGCCTGGCGCTAACGGCTTACATCAGTCAGCAAGCTGCAGCCACCGAACAAAAAATAGTCCGGGCCGTCAAGTTGTCGCTCCAGGTGTCGCAGTCCAACGATGTCAACAACCCCAAGTGGGACAAGACGAAGCGAGACCTGCTGGCGTCCGCCCGCGACGGTATCGCGATCAACACGCATTACCGAAAGATCACTCCCATGGTCGCCGATGAACTTGCCAAGTGGGGGGACTGGAAAAACGCAGTGTGGATTTGGGAGTCTGTGGTGGTCTCCCGGCCCTACATTGTGGCCATCATGTCCAATATTGCGCGGGGCTATGCCCAGCTGGGCAACACCGACAAGGCCATGGAATATTTGCTGCGCTGCGAAAAACTTCAACCCAAAGCGGCTTCGGTCCGGTCTTTGAAGGTGATCCTCCTCAGCCGGACCGGCAAGGAGCCTGAAGCGGCTGTGCTGGCAAAGCAGTACCTTGAAGAGGGCACCTACGATATCGATCTGGTCAACGCTGCCTATGTGTTGGGCATGCGAAAGGGCGACTACGACATGGCCATTCGGGGTCTGGAGCTTCGCATCAAGGGTTGGCCGGCTACCCAGGTTGATGGCTGGATCAAGCTTGGCAATCTTTACGCGATGCAGAAAAAGGATGAGCCCAAGGCGCTGGCCTCGTTCAGGAATGCCATGCAGGCCGCGCCTGAGCCTGAAAAAGAAGCCACCCGCAAGCAGATTCCCCCGGCCTACCTCACGCGCCTATAAACTGCCACCCGGTTCAAATATCGTCGAGCAGCGGGTAAGGCAAAGGCAGCAAGGTCAGGGCGGCGCCACTGGCTTGGCCCAGGGTAAGCCTGCCCCCTTCCGCATCATCGGCAGCGGCCGTTTGCAGGCAAACCAGTGCGTCTACACCGCCAACCGGGTTGGCCGCGCAGGCAACCACCACTCCGCAAGGCTGGTCGGCGTCCCGGGCATGAAAAACCTCTTGCCCCACAACAGTTTGGCCCGCGCTGTGCGCCAGAAAAGTCCGGCGCTTGAGGGTGCCGCGAAACTGGCTGCGAGCCACCACCTCTTGCCCGGGATAGCAGCCTTTTTTAAAGTTGACCCCGCCAATCGACTCGTAATTGAGCATTTGCGGCACAAGGGCCTCAAAAATCGGCTGGGTGATCATGGCGACGCCAGAGTGCACTTCCAGCCAGGCCCAGCGCTGGTCATCAAGTAGCGGGCCTGGAGGCACTGGCGTACCGTCGGGCGCGCACCACAAAGCGCGCGCCACGCCCGCTCCGGGATACAAAAAGACCAGGTTTGCGTCATCAATATCGAGCTTAGCCCAGTGGACTCCGAGGTTGATAGCTATCTTATCAATAGCATCGCCGGCCACGCCATAAAGTTGAAAATCGGCGCTGGCGTCGCTCAATTTGACCTTGGCACGCAACACAAACATGGACATCCGCTTGACCGTCCAGGCCAGGATATCGCGGCTACAGACCATCAAGATATCGCCTTCGGAACGCTTGAACATCACAAAACTGGCCTGCATCCGGCCCTTGGCATTACAGAAGGCGGCCAGCCGTGCCTCATGTGGGCCCATCTGCGTGTCCTGCGTAAGCTGGCCTTGCAAAAACGAGGCCGCGTCCGCGCCCGTGGCGCGAATGACACCCCAATGCGTCAGCGCGGTGATCCCGGACAGACCGTGGGGTTCAGCCGGCAGGGGCGGGGGCGTAGGCGTGAAAGGGGGGCTTGCGGCGGCTGGTGGCATGGGCTGAATTATCATGGCTTGGGTACAAAGTTAGCTTGCGCGGGTGGCCGGTTGGAATGAAAGACTAGGGAGTGATGTGGTAGTGCGCCGTGTTTTTACAAGTCTGTTGATAGTCGCCACCGTCGCCGTCTTGGTCATTTTTGGTGCTGGCCTGTGGTGGCTGCACGAACCGATGGCTCTTAAGCTCCCGCCCGGCACGCAGGTGCTGGATCTCGAGATAGAGCCCGGGACGCGTGCAGACACCGCCGCCGAAGTCGTGGTCGCCAGCGGCGTGAACGTCTCTCCGCTGCTGCTGCAGGCCTGGTTCCGGCTGTCCGGTCAGGCTCGACAAATCAAGGCGGGGAGCTACGAAATCACCCCTGGCAGCACGCCGCGTAGGCTTCTTTCTATGCTGGTGCGAGGCGAAGAAGCACTCAAAAGCATCACGCTGGTAGAAGGCTGGAACTTTCGCCAAGTGCGAGCTGCGCTACAAAAAGCAGAGCATCTCACGCCGGAAACGTCTGGGCTGAGCCCGGAAAACGTCATGGAAAAGCTGGGCAGGGCTGGGCTCCATCCGGAAGGTCGGTTCTTTCCGGACACCTACACCTACGCCAAAGGCGCCAGCGATCTGGCCATCCTCCAACGGGCTGCCAGGGCGATGGACAAACGGGTCCAGGCTGCCTGGATGCAGCGCAGCCCCGACACACCTTTGAAGACACCTGATCAGGCCCTGATTCTGGCCAGTATTGTTGAAAAGGAAACGGGCAAGCCGGCAGACCGGGCGCAGATCGCAGGCGTTTTCACCAACCGCTTGCGAATCGGCATGGTGTTGCAGACCGACCCCAGCGTCATTTACGGGTTAGGAGAGGCATTTGATGGCAATTTGCGCAAGCGCGATTTGCAGACCGATACCCCTTACAACACTTACACCCGGGCCGGCTTGCCACCGACGCCGATTGCCATGCCCGGTCGGGCCGCCTTGCTGGCAGCTGTCCAGCCCGCAGCCACCAAAGCCTTGTATTTTGTCGCACGCGGTGATGGCAGCAGCCAGTTCAGTGTGAGCCTGGACGAGCACAACCGCGCCGTCAACAAATTCATCCGGGGTCAATGACCGTGACAGGCCTTTTCATCAGCTTTGAAGGCATAGACGGTGCCGGCAAATCCACCCACATTGCCGGACTGGCCGAGGCATTCCGCGCGGCCGGCCACAGCGTGACCTTGAGCCGCGAGCCAGGTGGAACCCCTCTGGCGGAAAAGCTTCGGGCCATGGTGCTGGACGATGAAATGGACTCGCTTACTGAAGCGCTGCTGATTTTTGCCGCGCGGCGTGACCATGTGGTCAACGTGATCGCACCGGCACTCGCACGTGGCGAGGTGGTCTTGTGCGATCGCTTCACCGATGCCACGTTTGCTTATCAGGGTGGGGGACGCGGCTTCAGCCCTGGGGTTTTGGGAACGCTGGAGACATGGGTGCAGGGAACCGACTTGCCCGGTCATCAAGGCGGCGCAAGCCTTTTGCAGCCAAACCTCACCATATGGTTTGACCTGGCTCCCGAGGAGGCCGCCAAGCGTTTGACGGGCGCCCGAATTCCCGACAAATTTGAGGCTCAGCCGGTCGAGTTTTTTCGCCGGGTGGCGCAGGCCTACGCAGCCCGCTTGCAGGGCGATTCTCAGCGCTTTGCGCGTATCGATGCCGCACAGACCCGGCAAAAGGTCTGGGAAGCGGTGCTCGGCGTGATGCGTCAAAAAGGCTGGCTGGCATGAGTGCCGCTTTGCTGGCGCCCTGGCTGCAAAGCCAGCTCAGCCGCTTGCTGAGCCAGCGCGGAAATGCGTGGTTACTCAGCGGCCCGTCGGGCCTGGGCCAGTTTGATCTGGCCCTGGCACTGGCCCGAGCCTGGCTGTGCGGGCGTCCCGGCGCAGCCGGCGCCTGCGGTATCTGCTCGAGTTGCCACGCCGTAGATGTGCATACGCATGCCGACCTGTGCATGCTGTTGCCCGAAACGCTTTCAATAGCCTTAGGCTGGCCGCTGGATGAAAAAACCCAGGACGATCTGGACAACAAAAAGCGCAAACCGAGCAAGGAAATCAAGGTCGATGCCGCCCGTGAAGCAGTGGCTTTTACCCAGTTCACCCGATCGCGCGGCACCACCAAAGTCGTGCTGGTCTTTCCGGCCGAGCGCATGAACAGCATTACCGCCAACACCTTGCTCAAAACGCTCGAAGAACCACCTGGTGCCGTCAAATTCATTCTGGCGACTGAAGCCGCTGACCAGTTGCTGCCGACGATTCGTAGCCGCTGCCTGACGCACACCATGCACTGGCCTGATTTTCAGGAATCACTGGCGTGGCTTAAAACGATGGTCGGGCATGAATCTGCAACGTCAGACGATCTGCACACTGTTTTGGCCGCGGCAGGTGGCCGCCCAGCCGATGCCCTGGCCTGGATGCAGGGTCAGCCGCTACCAGAATTGGCCAAACACTGGCGTGCGCTTCCGGCGGCCATGGCGCGTGGGGATGCCAAAGCGCTTGCAGACTGGACGCCCACCCAGGCCGTCGACGCACTGCAAAAACTGTGTCACGACGTACTGGCTATCCGGGTGGGCGCTCAGCCGCGCTTTTTTAACCGCGTTGATTTTCCGCCTGCCGCTGTCCAGGGCTCTGCTGCCGGCCTGTATGCGATGACGGTCTGGTCAAAGGAACTCGCAGGATCTGCCCGGACCTCCGAGCACCCGTTCAATGCGGGATTGATGCTCGAAGCACTGGCAAATCGGGCGGAGCTTGCATTGGGCGCAAAATAGCTGAAAAATAACCCTGAACCGTCCGGCCTGCCCTGAACCCACTCATCAACCCACTAAACTAGCGCCATGAGTAATACATTGCCCGCCGCTTTAACTGCTGCCGCCCGGCCAAGCGTGGTGCAACTGGCCATCAAGGAAAAAGCTGCGCTGTATGCGGCCTACATCCCCCTGTTCACCGAGGGCGGGGTGTTTATTCCAACCGCTCGCGAGTACCAGTTAGGTGCTGACGTGTATGTGTTACTGACCCTGCCGGAGGACACCCAGCGCTATCCTGTGGCCGGAAAGGTCGCTTGGGTGACGCCTGCGCGGGCTGCCGGCAACCGTACCCAGGGCGTGGGCGTGCGCTTTCCTAACGACGACAAATCTCGCCAGCTCATACTCAAAATCGAAGAGATTTTGGGGGCCAATCTGGCGTCCGACCGGCCTACCCAGACCATCTAGGCCGTC
>JANOLL010000065.1:0-3996 GCA_031419775.1 Polaromonas sp.
GCTCAGGAGCCCGAGATCGGCGACCTGGCCGAGATGCTCATCAAGATGGGCGCAAAAATCGAAGGCCACGGCACACGCCGCATCCGCATCCTGGGCGTGGAGCGCCTGCATGGCTGCACCCACCAGGTGGTCGCTGACCGCATCGAAACCGGCACGTTTTTATGTGCAGTGGCCGCTGCCGGTGGCGATGTGACGCTGCAGCATGGCCGCGCCGATCACCTTGACGCCGTGATTGATAAGCTGCGTGAAGCGGGTGCCCGCATCACTGCTGGGGCGGGATTCATCCGCATCGAGTCGCATGGGCGTCTGAAGGCGCAGTCTTTTCGCACCACTGAATACCCCGGCTTTCCGACCGACATGCAAGCCCAGTTCATGGCACTCAACGCCATTTCGCAGGGCGCCAGCACCGTGACGGAAACGATTTTTGAAAACCGCTTCATGCATGTCAATGAGATGTTGCGACTCGGCGCCAAAATCCAGATCGAGGGCAAGGTGGCGGTCATGGAGGGCGTTGAAAAGCTCTCCGGTGCCACCGTGATGGCTACTGATCTGCGCGCGTCGGCCAGTCTGGTGATTGCTGGCCTGGTAGCCGATGGTGAAACGCTGGTGGACCGCATCTACCACCTCGACCGAGGCTATGACCAGATGGAAGCCAAATTGCGAGGCGTCGGTGCCGATATCGAACGGGTGAAGTCGTGATCACGCTCGCACTGTCCAAAGGTCGAATTTTCGACGACATCCTGCCGCTCCTGAGCAGCGCGGGCATTGAAGTGCTGGACAATCCGGACAAGTCGCGCAAACTGATTTTGGCCACCAACCAGCCCGAACTGCGTGTGGTGCTGGTCCGGGCGACTGATGTACCGACCTATGTTCAATATGGTGGCGCCGATATGGGAGTCGTCGGCAAGGACACGCTACTGGAATCGGGCAGCCAGGGCCTTTACCAACCACTGGACTTGCAGATTGCCAAATGCAGGATCAGTGTGGCCGTCCGCGAGGGGTTTGATTACAGCGCCGCGGTGAAGCAGGGTTCACGCTTGACGGTTGCCACCAAGTATGTCGCAATCGCCCGCAATTTTTTCGCCTCCAAAGGCGTACACGTCGACTTGATCAAGCTCTATGGCAGCATGGAACTGGCGCCGCTGACCGGTCTGGCCGATGCGATCGTCGATTTGGTCTCCACCGGCAGCACGCTCAAGGCCAATCACCTGGTTGAAGTCGAGCGCATCATGGACATCAGTTCCCACCTGGTGGTCAACCAGACCGCGCTCAAGCTCAAGCAGGTCCCGATTCGCCGCTTGATTGACTTGCTGACCATGGCAGTACAAAAATAGATTAACCCCAAATGCTATGAATTTAATAGCTACTCCCGCACGTATTTCAACCGCCTCGGCCACATTTGATGCTGAATTCAAGGCGCGCCTGCATTGGTCTGCCGACACCGATGCGGCGATTGAGCAGCGTGTTGCAGACATTCTGGCTGACGTGCAACAGCGCGGCGACGCGGCTGTGCTCGAGTACACCGCCCGGTTTGATGGCCTCAATGTAGCGTCCATGGACATGCTGGAACTCACGCAGGCAGAGCTCAAAGCCGCGTTCGAGGCGATTCCGCAGGCGCAGCGTGTGGCCCTGGAGTCGGCTGCGCGCCGTGTCCGCAGCTACCACGAGGCGCAAAAAAAGGCTAACGGCGAGAGCTGGAGCTACCGCGATGAAGACGGCAGCTTGCTGGGCCAAAAGGTCACCCCGCTGGACCGTGTCGGCATTTACGTGCCGGGTGGCAAAGCGGCTTACCCGTCGTCGGTGCTGATGAATGCCATTCCGGCGCATGTGGCTGGCGTGGGCGAAATCATCATGGTGGTGCCGACGCCCAAAGGTGAAAAAAACGCCCTGGTGCTGGCTGCGGCCCATGTGGCCGGCGTCACGCGCGCCTTCACAATTGGCGGCGCGCAAGCGGTGGCCGCGCTGGCCTACGGCACCCAGACGGTGCCCAAGGTCGACAAGATCACCGGTCCCGGCAATGCCTATGTCGCTAGTGCCAAGAAGCGGGTTTTCGGCACAGTCGGAATCGACATGATTGCCGGTCCGTCTGAAATTCTGGTGTTGGCCGACGGCACCACGCCGGCTGATTGGGTGGCGATGGACCTGTTCAGCCAGGCCGAGCATGATGAGCTGGCGCAGAGTATTTTGCTGTGCCCGGATGCAGCCTATATCGACGCGGTTCAGGCAGCGATAGATCGCCTGCTGCCGACCATGCCGCGCGCCGCCATCATTGCCAAATCCCTGAGCGACCGCGGTGCGCTGATTCTCACCCGCAGCATGGAAGAAGCTTGCGCCCTCAGCAACCGCATTGCGCCCGAGCATCTGGAAGTGTCAAGCAACGATCCGCACCGCTGGGAGCCCTTGCTTCGGCATGCGGGCGCGATTTTTCTGGGTGCCTACACCAGCGAATCACTGGGCGACTATTGCGCAGGCCCCAACCACGTGTTGCCCACCAGTGGCACTGCGCGCTTTTCCAGTCCCCTGGGCGTCTATGATTTTCAAAAGCGGTCGAGCCTGATCGAGGTCAGTCGGGCTGGTGCGCAAACTTTGGGTACCGTTGCAGCTGAACTCGCTTACGGCGAAGGCCTGCAGGCGCATGCGCGGGCCGCAGAGATGCGCTTGAACACGGTGCCAGACATGCGGGTAGATACGTGAGCCAGCTCGGCGACAAGCTCAAAAAATTGATCCGTCAGGATGTGCAGTCCATGCACGCCTATGCGGTTCAGGACTCCGCGGGGATGGTCAAGCTTGACGCGATGGAAAATCCGCACCGCCTGCCCGCAGCATTGCAGGCGCATCTGGGGCAACGTTTGGGCACATTGGCTTTGAATCGTTATCCGGACAGTCGCGTCAACGATCTGCGTGTGGCGCTGGCGGACTACGCTGGAATGCCCCCGGGCTTTGGAATCATGCTCGGCAATGGTTCGGACGAACTGATCTCGTTGCTGGCGATGGCCTGCGATGTCACCGGCGCCTCCATTTTGTCGCCTGAGCCCGGCTTTGTGATGTACCGTATGAGCGCACAGTTGCAGGGTCTGCGCTTCATCGGCGTGCCATTGACCGCCGACTTTGAACTCAACGAGGCCGCAATGCTGGACGCCATCCGCCAGCAGAAACCGTCCATCACTTATCTGGCCTATCCCAATAACCCAACGGCTAATCTGTGGGACGACGCGGTCATCGAGAAAATCATTGTTGCGGTGGGTGAGCAAGGTGGCCTAGTGGTGATGGATGAAGCCTACCAGCCTTTTTCCAGCAAAAGCTACCTGGACCGGATCGCCCTGCACGGGCATGTGTTGCTGCTTCGCACGCTCAGCAAGTTCGGTCTGGCCGGTGTCCGGTTGGGCTACCTGATGGGCCCCCAGCCGCTCATTGACGAGATCGACAAGGTCAGGCCGCCCTACAACATCAGCGTTCTCAATTGTGAATGTGCCTTGTTTGCACTCGAACACCGTGAGGTGTATTCGGCTCAAGCTACCGAATTGATTGGGCAGCGCGCTATGCTTTTTGATAGCATCGGAAAAATGACGGGTGTCAAGGTCTGGCGCAGTGACGCCAACATGATGCTGGTTCGCGTCACCGATGCGGCCCTGACCTTCGACCGCCTGAAGTCGCGCAGGGTGCTGGTTAAAAACGTTTCTAAAATGCATCCCTTACTGGCCAACTGTTTGCGCCTGACGGTCGGTACGGCCGATGAAAACGCCCAGTTGCTGGCGGCGCTTGAAGAATCACTATGACCCTGTCCACTCCTTCCTCCCTGACGCCCCGCATTGCAGAAGTCTCGCGCAACACGGCAGAGACCCAGATCGTCGTCAAACTCAACCTGGACGGCACCGGTAAGTCCAGCCTCTCAACCGGCATCGGATTTTTTGACCACATGCTGGACCAGATCGCCCGCCACGGCCTGATCGACCTTGACATCCAATGCGTTGGCGATCTGCACATCGACGGTCACCA
>JANOLL010000066.1:0-6444 GCA_031419775.1 Polaromonas sp.
CAACGACATGTTTTGCGCCACCAAGGGCCGCGGTGCTTACATGAATGACCGCCGCATTCGCGTGGCCAAACGCACCCGGGTGCAGGAGTGCCTGATTTCGACCGGCTTTCCGTACCGCCCTGGCGACCGACTCAAAAGCTACCTCACGATGCTGGGCGAAGTCATGAGCCAGTGCGCTGGCGTGCGTCGACCTGGTGCGGCCGCACTCGATTTGGCCTATGTGGCCGCAGGCTTCACGGACGGCTTTTTTGAAGCCAACCTCCAGCCCTGGGACATTGCAGCCGGTTCCCTACTGGTCACCGAAGCCGGTGGTTTGATCGGCAACTTCACGGGCGAGGCCGACTTCATGGCGCAGGGCGAGTGCCTGGCAGCCAACCCGCGCATCTACGGCCAGCTGGTGACCACGCTGGGAAAGTACAGCAAGTTTGCAGGCGCTGGCGAAAAAGCCTCTGCACGGCAGGCTTTGCAAGGCCCAGACGAGCAGCCTGCCGCAGCAGATGACACGGTGGCAGCGGCTTTCGCGGCTTCGGTGGAGTCTGCGGAAGTGCCTTTGCCTAAAGCCACGCTGACGGCTAAAACCAAACGCATCAAGCGTCCGGCAGCAGCCCCGGACGCGCCTTTCTGAGCCCACGCGCAACTGCTACCGCGGTGACTTCACACCAACCCGGTTCCGCCCGGCCAGCAGATGGGCACACGCCCATGATGGCGCAGTACCTCGCCATCAAAGCAGAATATCCCGACACACTCGTGCTGTACCGCATGGGTGATTTTTATGAACTGTTTTTTGCCGACGCGGATAAAGCTGCACGCCTGCTCGACATCACACTGACCAAACGCGGCAGCTCCAACGGAGAGCCGATCCAGATGGCGGGAGTGCCGTTTCATTCGCTGGAGGGCTACCTGGCCAAGCTCATCAAGCTCGGCGAATCGGTGGCAATTTGCGAGCAGGTCGGCGATGTCGCCACCAGCAAGGGGCCGGTCGAGCGCAAGGTGGTGCGCGTGGTCACGCCCGGCACGCTCACCGATTCGGGCCTGCTCAGCGACAAGGCCGAATCGATCGTGCTGGCCGTGCACCAAGGCGTTCGCAACAGCTGCGGTCTGGCCTGGCTCAGCGTGACGCAAGGCGAGATTCATCTGGCGCAATGTACGCCGGACGAACTCGAAGCCTGGCTGGCGCGGATTGCACCGAGCGAGTTGATCTACAACATTGACGTCACGCCCGCCTTTGAGCAAGGTCTCAAAAACCTGCGCGGCGCCTCCACCGCGCGTCCAGCCTGGCAGTTTGATGCCGCGCTCGGCGCACGACGTCTGCTCGACCAACTGAAGGTCGCATCCCTCGCTTCGTTCAATGCCGAAAATCTGGGCGACGCGCATGCCGCCGCGTCGGCGCTACTGGGCTATGCCGAGCACACGCAGGGCCGAGCACTGCCGCATGTACAGACGCTGGTGGTGGTGCGTCCGGGCGAGCTGATCGAGCTGCCACCAACCACCCGGCGCAACCTGGAACTGACGCAAACCCTGCGCGGCGAGGAGTCGCCGACGCTGTTTTCACTGCTCGACACCTGTACCACCGGCATGGGCAGCCGCGCGCTCAAAAGCTGGCTGCTCAGCCCGCGCCGTGACCGCACGCAGGCCGCAGAACGCCTGGCTGCGATCGAGCACTTGCGCGGTGGACTGCAGCAAACGCTGCGCACCCAGCTCAAGGGCAGCAGCGATGTCGAGCGCATCACTGCGCGCATCGCGCTGCGGCAGGTGCGACCACGCGAGCTGGTGGGTCTGCAGCTGACGCTACAAAAAACAGAGCTGCTAGGGCAGGCATCTACTGGGCTGCCGGCACTTTTGACGCAAATTTTCGATGATCTGAAGCCACCCGCAGGCTGCGCGGCCCTGCTCCAGCGCACCTTGCTCGACGAGCCCGCTGCACTGATTCGCGACGGCGGCGTCATCAACCACGGCTGCGATGCCGACCTGGACGAGCTGCGCGCGATCCAGACCAACTGCGACGGCTTTCTGCTCGACCTCGAAGGCCGCGAGAAAGCCCGCACCGGCATTGCCAACCTGCGCGTGCAGTTCAACCGCGTGCATGGTTTTTATATTGAAGTCACGCAGGGCCAGCTCGATAAAGTGCCTGCCGATTACCGGCGCCGCCAGACATTGAAAAACGCCGAGCGTTACATCACGCCGGAACTAAAAGCCTTTGAAGACAAGGCGCTGTCGGCGCAGGAACGGGCGCTGGCGCGCGAGAAGTTTTTGTATGAACAACTGCTTGACCAGCTACAGGCATTCGTTCCAGCACTGGGCCGGCTGGCCCGTGCGCTCGCCTCGCTCGACGCGCTGTGCGCCCTGGCTGAACGCTCACTAACGCTGACCTGGGCCGCGCCCGTGTTCGTCAAGGAACCTTGCATCGCCATCACCGAGGGCCGACATCCGGTGGTTGAGGCGCGTCTGGCCGAGCTGGGTGGTGGCGCCTTTATTGCTAACGACTGCAGCATGACGGGTAAAAGCAGGATGCAGATCATCACCGGCCCGAACATGGGTGGCAAATCCACCTACATGCGTCAGGTGGCTTTGATTGTGCTGCTGGCCAGCGTCGGCTCCTATGTGCCGGCGGCCAGTTGCCGACTCGGGCCGATTGATGCGATCCACACCCGCATCGGCGCGGCCGATGACGTGGCCAACGCGCAATCGACCTTTATGCTCGAGATGACCGAGGCGGCGCAAATATTGCACACCGCGTCGCCGCATTCTTTGGTCCTGATGGATGAAATCGGACGCGGCACTTCGACGTTTGACGGCCTGGCGCTGGCCGGCGGAATCGCTGCGCACCTGCACAACAAGACGCAGGCCTTCACGCTATTTGCCACGCATTATTTTGAGCTGACTGAGTTTCCGGCGCAGCACCACGCAGCCATCAACGTGCACGTCAGCGCGGTCGAAGCCGGCGCCAGCATTGTTTTCATGCACCACATCGAACCCGGCCCGGCGAGCAAGAGCTACGGCATTGCGGTGGCCAAGCTTGCCGGAGTACCGACCGCAGTTGTCAACCATGCCAGGCATGCGCTCCAGGCACTGGAGACCCAACAAACGGCTACCCGCGCACAGGTTGACTTGTTTGCAGCGCCGCCGGAGCCCGTGGCCGCCCACCACAGTGCAGTCGACAAGGCATTGGATACCATTGAGCCTGATGCACTGAGTCCGCGCGAGGCACTGGACGCGCTTTACCAGCTTAAAAAACTCGCTCGCCAAAGCCGAATCTAAATCGCCCCTACCTGTCCCAACATCCTATGACTTACTGCGTCGCCATCAAACTCAATGCCGGGCTGGTGTTTTTGTCCGACTCGCGTACCAACGCCGGCCTGGACCAGATCAGTACCTTCCGCAAGATGATCATTTATGAAAAGCCTGGCGACCGTTTCATGGTGCTGCTGTCGGCTGGCAATTTGTCAATTTCCCAGTCAGTGCGCGAGATCCTGCAGGTTGAACAACTCAAGGACCTCGATGGCGGCCCGCCCACCACCATCTGGAACGCAAGAAGCATGTTTGATGCGGCGCGGGTTCTAGGCGCAGCTATCCGCCGTGTGCATGAGCGCGATGCGGACAACCTCAAACATGCTGGTGTCGAATTCAATGTGTCGCTGATTTTCGGTGGGCAGATTCGCGGTGAGGCTATGCGCCTGTTTCAAGTCTATTCGGCTGGTAACTTCATTGAAGCCACGCCAGAAACGCCCTACTTTCAGGTGGGCGAGTCCAAATATGGCAAGCCGGTTCTGGACCGCGTCATCACACCTGATACGCCGCTGGATGAAGCTGCCAAGTGCGCGCTGGTGTCGATGGATTCAACGCTCAAGTCCAACCTGTCAGTCGGTCTGCCGCTAGACATGGTGGTGTATGAAGTGGGCGCCTTCCAGAGCGACAAGGTGGTCTGCATCGACCATGAAAATCCCTACTTTCGCATGCTGCATGACAACTGGGGCACCAAACTGCGAGAAGTGTTTGACAGCATCGAAGACCCGATGTGGACGGGCGGTGACACGCAGGTGCCGCTTCTCACGCCGCTGACGCGCAATCAGCCTCTTAAAAAAATCACCTCGCCCGAAGAAAAGCTGATTTGAGTAGTAGCCCTCAGGGCGACCACATCACCAGCCCGCTCCATGCGGTTGCCAGCACCACCACGCCAAACCCAATGCGATACCACGCAAACGGCACAAAGCTGTGGCTTGCGATGAACTTCAGCAGCCAGCGAATGCACAACCAGGCACTGATAAAAGAAAAGAGCAGACCCACGCCAAACACCGGCAGGTCAGCCATCGACAACAGGGCGCGTTCCTTGTACAGGCTGTAGGCGCCGGCGCCCATGAGCGTCGGAATCGCCAGGTAAAAAGAAAAGTCTGTTGCCGCCTGGCGTGACAGCCCCAACAACATGCCACCGATGATGGTGGCCCCGCTGCGGCTGGTACCGGGGATCATCGCCAGGCATTGCACCAGCCCGACCTTGAGCGCGTCCAGTGTCGTCATCGCGTCAACACTGTGAATGCGCGCCAGGGCGGGGGTTTTTTCCTGCCGTTTTTCGGCCCACAGGATGATGAAGCCGCCAATGATGAAGGTACTGGCCACCACTACCGGCGTGAATAAATTTTCCTTGATTGCCTTGCCAAACAGCAAGCCCAGCAGCACCGCCGGAACAAAGGCGACCAATACATTCAGCGCAAACTGCTGCGCCTGACGGTCAGTCGGCAGCGCCACCACGGTGTCCCGAATCTTTTGCCAATACACCAGAATCACCGCAAAGATGGCACCGGTCTGGATGGCAATGTCAAAGACCTTGGCCTTGTCGTCATCAAAGCCCAGCAACGCGCCCGCCAAAATCAGGTGACCGGTAGAAGAGATGGGAAGAAATTCCGTCAGGCCTTCAACGATGCCCATGATGGCGGCTTTGATCAACAGTGCTGTGTCCACAGAGGCTCCTCAAACGGTATCGGATTATCACCGCAGCTCAGCGGCAGCCACCCCGCCTAGCACTCTGGAGACAAACATGGATTTTGTTTTTAGTGATGTTTTGAATCCATGCCCTGCCGCAGCCACGTACCCTATTAACCAGCTCTGAAGTTAGGCGGAGCTGGTCTTTTCAGGGCTACAGGCCTGGCTAGCGAGTCGGGTCTGTAGCTTTTTTTTGTTGGGCCATGAATGCTGGGGGTTGGCTGGCAATTTAAACCGGTGGTGTCCTACAGCCAGAACTGGCAATTCCGGGTGTACTCGACGGTCATCCATAACAAGAGAGGGTTTTATGAAAAGTCCAAACAACCATGCCCAGCCTGGTCACACCACTGCATTCAAGCTGGCTATCGTGGCTGGCGCAGCCGTTCTGATGACTGCCTGCGTGAACCCGCCCGTTGCCAGAACTTACAGCCAGGACAAGCTGGCCGAAGCGGTTCGCGTACCGACCGGAAACACCGTCGTGCTCGAGACCACCGCCGTGGGCACACTCAACTACGAATGCCGCGCCAATCCAGCGACTGCCGGTGTGCCGAGCTGGACCTTGGTGAGCCCCAGTGCAATCTTGTACGACCGCTCTGGCCGACAGATAGGAAATTATTCAGGTCCCCCGGCAACCTGGACGCTGGCGGACGGTTCAAGCGTGGTGGGTGCGCAGCTGGCCGTTGCGCCAGTTGTTGGCGCCATCCATCTTCCCCTGCAGTTGTCCAAAGGCACGCCAGGCGCTGCCAGCGGTATGCTCAAAGACGTCACTTTTATCCAGCGCGTTAACACCAAAAACGGTCTGGACTTTGTGTCAGCCTGTACGTCAGCTGACCTGGGCGCGAAAGTGACGCGACCTTATCAGGCTGACTATATTTTCTGGAAAGCTGCATAAGCCCGAAAGCTGCACAAGCCCATAAGCCACCAAGGCTTATGGACACAACAAAAAGCCTGCATCAAGCAGGCTTTTTTACGGGTTGCTACGAACGGACCAGCTTAACGCTGGTAGTAAACCGGGGCATAACCCTGCTGGTAACCGTATCGGCCACCGCGATAGCCGCGATGGTCATCGTCATCATGGTCACGTCCGTGCTTTTTATGCCATCCGTGATGCCGTCCGGGATGCCGATAAACCACTTGCGGTGGTCCATAAATGACCTGCGGCTGACTGTAGTAGTACGGTCGTGGCTGCACATAAACAGGTGCCGGCTGCGAATACACCACCTGCGGCTGCGTGTAGAACACGGGCGGCGGAGCATAAATCACCGACGGTTGCGAATAAACGGGCAGGTTGTTGCTCACATTCACCACGGCGCCGGGTGTGCCCACACCAACCGACCAATAAACGTTATCCCGGGCCTGAGCGGTACCCGCAAAACCCATGCTGGCCACAGCCAACGCTGCGGCCGCTCCAGAAATCAGTGCCATACGATGGCTGGGAATAACAGTCTTCATACATAACTCCTTAGG
>JANOLL010000067.1:0-3616 GCA_031419775.1 Polaromonas sp.
GGTGGCAAGGTCAATAAGGCGTGGTTGCACGACCATATCAACGACACCTACGTCAAGCTTGCCAAAAAAGAAGGCTATCGGGCCCGCGCCGCCTACAAACTCAAGGAAATCGACGAAAGTCTCGGGCTAATTCGACCCGGCGACTGGGTGGTGGATCTGGGCAGCACCCCGGGTGCCTGGAGCCAGTATGTCCGCAGAAAGTTGTCACCGGCTGGCGCCGCTGCGGGCGAGCTCAATGGCCGGATTGTGGCGCTGGACTTGTTGCCGATGGAGCCGATCGAAGGGGTGATGTTTATTCAAGGGGATTTCCGGGAGCCCGAGGTGTTGAAAATCCTGGAGCATTCACTTGCTGACGATGGGCTGATCCGAAAAGTTGATGCAGTGGTCTCCGACATGGCTCCGAATCTGTCAGGAATCGAGTCAGCCGATGCAGCCCGCATCAGCGATCTGGTGGAGCTGGCGGTGGACTTTTCAAGGCATCATTTGAAACCTGACGGCACGTTGATCGTCAAGCTTTTTCATGGCGGCGCCTATGACCCAATGGTGAAGCTTTTCAAGGACACCTTCAAGGTGGTCAAACGCTTCAAACCTAAAGCTTCACGCCCCGGTTCATCGGAGACCTTCCTGGCAGGCGTGGGACTCAGAGCCGTGACCGGCACTCCTTTGAAGGGATGACAGCCTGAGACGAAATGCGCAATAACACCTAATCCCGCGCCGAATCAAGGGATGTAAGGTTCTGTTTATGTCGTTTTTGCACTTGAAAGGCCTAAAATGGGTCGCATGTGTATCCCTAACGCCCTTGGGTTCTAACATCGGAGTCATCCTTGAATAATCAGTGGTTTTCAAAAATCGCAATCTGGCTGGTGATAGCCATGGTGCTCTTCACCGTTTTCAAGCAATTCGATACCCGCGGCGGCGCAGGTTCCAATTACCTCGGCTATTCCGACTTTCTTGAGGAAGTGCGCGGCAAGCGCATTAAAACCGCCACCATCGCCGAGGGGCAGGGCGGAACCGAGATCGTCGCGACCACGACCGATGACCGCAAAATCCGCACTACTGCTACCTATCTCGATCGTGGACTGGTTGGCGATCTGATCGCCAACGATGTCAAGTTTGACGTCAAGGCCCGTGAAGAGGGGTCCGTGCTCATGACCTTGCTGGTCAGCTGGGGACCCATGCTGCTGCTGATCGGTGTGTGGGTGTATTTCATGCGCCAGATGCAAGGCGGTGGCAAGGGTGGGGCTTTCAGTTTCGGCAAGTCCAAGGCCCGTATGCTCGATGAGTCCACTAACCCGGTGACCTTTGCCGACGTGGCCGGTTGCGATGAGGCCAAGGAAGAAGTCAAGGAAGTTGTTGACTTTCTGAAAGACCCCGCAAAATTCCAAAAGCTGGGTGGCCGGATCCCGCGCGGTTTGCTGCTGGTCGGCCCGCCCGGTACCGGTAAAACCTTGCTGGCCAAAGGCATCGCGGGCGAAGCCAAGGTTCCTTTTTTCTCCATCTCGGGCTCTGATTTCGTGGAAATGTTTGTCGGTGTGGGTGCGGCCCGCGTACGCGACATGTTCGACAACGCCAAGAAAAACGCGCCGTGCATCATCTTCATCGACGAGATTGATGCCGTGGGCCGTCAGCGCGGTGCTGGCCTGGGTGGCGGCAATGACGAGCGTGAACAAACGCTCAACCAGATGCTGGTGGAGATGGATGGTTTTGAAACCAATGTTGGCGTGATCGTGGTGGCTGCCACCAATCGCCCTGACATTCTGGACGCAGCCTTGCTTCGCCCGGGCAGGTTTGACCGCCAGGTTTATGTCACCTTGCCGGATATCCGGGGTCGTGAACAGATTCTGAATGTGCACATGCGCAAGGTTCCACTCGGTCAGGACGTCAACGCGAGCGTGATCGCCCGCGGTACGCCTGGCATGTCGGGCGCCGACCTGGCCAACCTGTGCAATGAAGCCGCACTGATGGCCGCCCGCCGCAACGCCCGCACGGTTGAAATGCAGGACTTTGAAAAAGCCAAAGACAAAATCCTGATGGGGCCCGAGCGGAAAAGCATGGTCATGCCAGAGGAAGAGCGCCGCAACACCGCCTACCATGAGTCGGGTCATGCGCTCCTGGGGAAAATGTTGCCCAAGTGCGATCCGGTGCACAAAGTGACCATCATTCCGCGCGGTCGTGCCCTGGGCGTCACCATGAGTTTGCCTGCTCAGGATCGCTACAGCTATGACCGTGAATACATGCTCAGCCAGATCAGTATGCTCTTTGGTGGCCGAATTGCTGAAGAGGTTTTCATGAACCAGATGACGACTGGCGCCAGCAATGACTTCGAGCGCGCCACGGCACTGGCCCGTGATATGGTTACGCGTTATGGCATGACTGAGGCTTTGGGTCCCATGGTGTATGCCGAAAACGAAGGCGAGGTGTTTTTGGGTCGCTCGGTCACCAAAACCAACAACATGAGCGAATCGACCTTGCAAAAGGTGGATGGCGAAGTCCGCCGCATCATCGACCAGCAATACGCCCAGGCGCGCAAGCTGATTGAAGACAACAAGGACAAGATTCACGCCATGGCCAAGGCGCTTCTCGAATGGGAAACCATAGACGGTGAGCAGCTTGATGACATCATCGCCGGCAAGGAGCCACGGCCTCCAAAAGACTGGACGCCTCGCAACCCATCTGTGGGCGGGAGTGGTGGGCCTGGCGGCGGTACCCCGGTGGTGGGCGCAGACCCGGCGCCTACAGCAGCCTGACGAGGCGACTCTCATGCGATCACAACCCGGGCTGGTCCCGGGTTTTTCTTTTTAAGCGGCCAAAGCCCTGTTTTGATCGAGCGCCTCATGATTTGGCAGACCTCCCGTTTTGTCATCGATCTGTCCCGACCACGTGTCATGGGTATCGTCAACGTCACGCCAGACTCCTTTTCAGATGGCGGCCAATACTTCGGTTTTGGACGAGGCGACAGCAGTACGCTCAGGCACTGCGAGCAATTGCTTAAAGACGGTGCCGACATGCTGGATATTGGTGGCGAATCCAGCCGCCCTGGCGCCTTGCCCTTGCCCCTGGATGAAGAACTGGCGCGGGTACTGCCGGTGGTACGCCATGCGGTTCAAATGGGAGTAGCGGTGTCGGTCGATACCTATAAGCCGCAGGTCATGCAGGCTGTGCTCGATTTGGGGGCGGACATCATCAACGACATCTGGGCGCTTCGGCAACCTGGCGCTCTGGACGTGGTGGCACAGCATCCGGCCTGTGGTGTGTGCCTGATGCACATGCACCGGGAGCCGCAGACCATGCAGGCTGAAACCATGCAGGGCGACGCCGTCGCCCAAGTACTGGCCTTTTTAAAACATCGGGCCATGACCCTTCAGGCGAGGGGTGTCGATCGTATGCGGATGGTGCTGGACCCCGGCATTGGCTTTGGAAAAACGGTCGCGCAAAACTTTTCCTTGCTGGCACGGCAGGGCGAGTTGCTAAGCGCCGGCTACCCGCTGCTGGCTGGTTGGTCACGCAAGTCTTCGCTGGCGGCTGTCGGTAGTGCAGAGCAAGCCCTGAGCATCGCTGATCGCCTGGTTCCCAGCGTGGCCGCTGCGTTACTGGCTGTTGATCGAGGTGCGCGCAT
>JANOLL010000068.1:0-4899 GCA_031419775.1 Polaromonas sp.
GCGATAGTCTATTCGCACCATTAAGCGGACAGCGCGAAAGCTCGATTTCCCCCACAATCGCGCTGTGTCAGTTCCGCCAGGCGCTCGCCTGTTCACACCACGTACGGAGTAAGCCCATGGAATTTTTCTACGCCTTTTTACGCCCCCTTGCGGGCCGGTCACTGCCCCTTTGCCTTGCGGTTTGCCTGGGCGCAGCAGTCTTCGGCGAGTCCTTTGCCCAGACCCCACCCGCCACTGTGCGCATTCGCGGCACCATCGTCCACATCACGGCAGACGCGCTCACGGTTAAAGATCGCAGCGGTGAAGTGGTCGAACTCATGATCCCGAGTACGCTGGCTGTGTCTGAAGTTTTCCCGATTGCGCTGGAAGATATCAAGCCAGGCAGTTACATTGGTACAGCCGCCATGCCACAGGCTGACGGTACCCAGCGTGCCATCGCAGTCAGTGTTTTTCGGGAATCGGCACGCGGTACCGCTGAGGGGCACGCCCCGTACGACCTGCTGCCGCAAAGCACGATGACCAACGCGACTGTCGAAAGTGTAGGCACCATCGCCAACACTTCAACCGGCCGCGTGCTCAAGCTGAAGTACAAAGATGGCGAAAAGACCGTCGTCGTTCCAGCAGACGCTCCCATTGTGACGTCCCGACCAGGAGACAGAAGCCTGCTGGTCCCGGGGGCGAGTGTGTCGCTGTTCGCGCAAGTCCTGAGTGGCAAGCCTGTGGTGCAGCGCATCAACGCGGGCAAGAATGGTTTTTCACTGCCGTACTGATGGCCTTTCAGCTCGGAAGGAAAATCGATGCTTAGACCGGCAACTGCCCAGGCGCTGGCCGCAGTTGCCGCTTCAAAGCGACGTGCCGGATGCCGCCCGCTGGTAGCGCACCTCGCGTTGACGAAGATTGTCTGTCCCCACAAATTCCCGATTGGACTCGAACCTGATCTGGAAAGTGGCAAAGGGCAGCCTGAGCCGCGACATCGGTTTGCCATCAGCGCTGGTGTATTTGCGCTTCAAATTGGTACCGTCAAAAGTCCAGTTGCCGCTGTGCAGGTGCTCCGTGATTTCTCCGCCAGCCTGCTCGACCCTGGCAGTCTCGCTAAACCTGCCATCTGCTTCCAGCACCAGCAACCGGCGGACCCGGGCACCTTCCTGGTCATATTCGCGAAGCCAGCTGCCCACCAGACGCTGCTGCCCCATCTCAACGCTCGACTCGCCGCCTGAACTGTCACAGGCTGTCAGCAAGACGCACGTCAGCGCCAGTGCCACGCCAATGGCCCGAGGAGATGGGAAAACGCAAGCCCGAGGCAGGCCATTGATGCAATGCTTCATGCGAGTGATCAGCTTACACCGGACTGGAAAAAGCTTCAGTGATCGATGTAAGAAAACGGACAGCGAACCGACCAAGAATTAACCTGCAGTGCAAACTGAAAGCATGAAAATGATGACTCGAAGAACCAACTTGTTGAGCTTGGCTTCTATAGCCGCCTTATTTGCCGGCGTGCGGAGCTTGTTTTCCAGCGCACCGGATCACGCCGCGCGGGTCTATCCCCTTGCTCGAACGGATGCGCAATGGCGGCAATTGCTCAAGCCGGATCAATTCCACGTGCTGCGTCAGGCTGGTACCGAGCGTCCGGGTTCCAGCACCCTAAATAAGGAAAAACGTGCTGGCACTTTTCATTGCGCAGGTTGCGCCTTGCCACTTTTCTCTTCGGCAACCAAATTTGAGAGCGGCACCGGCTGGCCCAGTTTCTGGCAGCCCCTGGACAAAGCCGTGGTGGAGGAATCTGATGCTGCCTTGTTCATGAAGCGGACTGAAGTCCTGTGTAGCCGTTGCGGTGGTCACCTGGGCCATGTTTTCAAAGATGGGCCCAAGCCAACCGGCTTGCGATATTGCATCAATGGCGTATCGCTGAACTTTATGGTGGCATGACGATGCAGAACCGCCTGGTTTTATTCGCTGTAGGTGCTTTCGCGTTGACCGTAGGGGCTTACACCGGAGCAGGCATTGGTCTGAGCGAAGCAGCCGAGAAGGCGGTCAAGCTGCCGCCGCCCGCGATGGACGCACCCGCCACACCCCCGCCAATCCGCGCAACAGCCGTGTTCGCGGGCGGCTGTTTTTGGGGCGTGCAGGCGGTCTTTCAGCACACCCAGGGGGTGTTGAATGCCGTGTCAGGTTACGCCGGCGGTGAGGCGTCCACCGCCAGTTACCGCAAAATTGGGTCGGGCCGAACCGGACATGCCGAATCCGTGCAGATCACCTACGACCCCCGTGTTGTGTCGTACGGCAAACTGCTGCAAATCTTCTTTTCGGTGGCGCATGACCCGACCACCCTCAACCGGCAGGGACCGGATTCGGGTACGCAATACCGCTCCGCAATCTTCTACCAGGATTCAGCACAAAAAGAGCTGACTGAAAAGTACATGACACAGATCGACGCAGCCAAAGTCTTTCCTAACAAAGTGGTCACCGAGCTGACGCCGCTCACCGGTTTTTATCCGGCAGAGGCCTACCACCAGAACTATGCCGCCCGCAATCCCCGCAACCCTTACATCGTTCGCTTTGATGCGCCCAAGGTGGCGAATCTTAAAGCCCTGATGCCCGAGGTCTACCGCCCGCAGCCTGTCCTGGTAGCCGACATGGGTGAAAAACGCTGAAGACTGGACCAGACCTCTATCGCCGCTGGTTTAAAGTATTTCGAGCGAAATAGTGTCCGGCGTAAAAAAGGCAGGTGATAATAAGGTGTTCGGGTAAAAATTATCTGGACAAGTTGGGTGATCGGTCAGTTTCGCGCGCTACGGCGTAATTCTCGGGTTTGTTGTGCTTACGGGACTCCATCGCTTTTGTTTTTATGTTTTCTTGAGGAGTCCCCATGGGCAATAAACTTTACGTCGGCAACTTGCCGTACACAGTGCGTGACGAAGATCTGCAACAGTCTTTCGGCGCATTCGGTTCAATCACCAGTGCCAAAGTCATGATGGAGCGCGACACGGGTCGTTCCAAAGGCTTTGGTTTCGTCGAAATGGGCAGCGATGCCGAAGCGCAAGCTGCAATCGCTGGCATGAACGGTCAGTCGCTCGGCGGCCGCAGCATTACGGTTAACGAAGCTCGTCCAATGGAGGCCCGTCCTCCACGCAGCGGCGGCTTCGGCGGCGGTGGCGGTTACGGCGGTGGTGATCGTTCCGGTGGCGGCGGCTACGGTGGTGGCGATCGCTCCGGCGGTGGCGGCTATGGCGGTGGTGGTGGCGGACGCGGCGGCTACTAGGCCCTGCAATTCCCATTTGGCGGCAGCGATGCCGCTGCAAACCGGCGCACTTAGCTCACGTTAGGTGATTCCATAAAGGCTTCAAGACTTCGGTTTTGAAGCCTTTTTTGTTGCAAATTGACATACATTGCTTTACAAAGGTGGTGACCTAGGTTGCAACTCAAGGGAGCAGGTATGCAGATCGCATTAAAAGGTTTCTTGGTTTCCATGTCCGTCGTCTCGACCTTGCTGATGGGTTCAGCCACTCGGGCCGCTGAGATCCGGGTCTTGTCGTCCAATGCCATGACGGAGAGTATGCAAAACATCTCGGTGGCCTTCGAAAAGCAGACCGGCCACAAGCTGGTAGCTATTTTCGAGCCAACCAACATGATCCTAGACAGATTGAAGCGGGGAGAAAAGGCGGATGTAGTGATCCTGATCAAGTCCACCATGGGCGAACTGATCAAAAATAAAGGTGTCAAAGATGGCACTGCAGTCGATGTGGCCAAAACCCGGCTTGGTCTTGCCATGAAGAAAGGGCAAGCCAGACCCGACATCGGTACACCTGAAAGCTTCGCAAAGTCGATGTTGGCTGCTCGATCCATCGTGATCTCAAAAGTCGGCGCCTCAGGCATCCAATTCACTAAGGCATTGCAGACCCTGGGAATTTATGACGAAATCAAACCTCGAATTCAGGTCATGGAGGGCGCTGGACGAGTCGGAAACTTTGCGGCAGATGGAACTGCGGAATACGCTGTTCAGATGATGAGCGAACTGCTCCCAGTCAAGGGCATCGAGGTCGTGGGGCCACTGCCAGGGGCTCTAAATTTTGAAATCGTACTGTCGGCAGCGGTGTCGGCAGATGCCTCAGATAATGCCGCCGCCATGGCCTTGATTCAATTCCTGACCACGCCTTCTTCTGCCGCTGAATTCAGAGCGACTGGCATGGAACCTATATAACGATTGAAGCTGCATACCAAATCGCTGATCAGGTTTTGGGCCGTCAAAGCGATCCTGCAAGACGCCGTGCACCCTCTTCAATCTTCCCAATATCCGCCGTCGCAAAACTGAGGCGGAACGTGCTGGTCTCCGGAGATTGCGCATAGAACGGTGCTCCCGGCACAAAGGCTACGCCCTGCTCGATCGCTCGCTTAGCAAACTCGCCGGCATCCGCCGATTTTCCGTTTTCGCCAGTAAGGCGTGCCCAAAAAAACAAGCCCCCCTCCGGCTGCGTGAAGGCGACTGCCCCGGGGAGCTCTCGTGACAACGCCGCACCCATCGCCCGCGCACGTTCGGCATAAACCTGACGCACATGGGCCAATGTGGCCGGCATGCGTCCTGCCCTGAGGTACTGCGCGGCCGTGGCCTGCGCAAAAGTGCTGGTGTGAGCATCGCTGAACTGCTTGCACATGACCGCGTTGGCCAGCAGCGCCACGGGGGCGATCATCCAGCCAACGCGCAAACCCGGGCTGAGCACTTTGCTCAGACTGCCACAGTAGGCAATCAAGTCCCGGCTGCCAGGCACGTCTTCGGACAGCGCGAGGATGCTCGGCGGTGGCACATCATTAAAGTAAAGATCGCCATACGGGTCGTCTTCAACTATCAGCGTGTTGTACTTGACCGCCATGGCCAACACCTGTTTGCGGCGCTCCAGGCTAAGC
>JANOLL010000069.1:0-8801 GCA_031419775.1 Polaromonas sp.
CGCATACGGGGCCTACAACATTTTTGTGCGAGTTCCAGGGATGCCGTTGATTCCGGCACTGATTCTCGGTGGACTTTGCGCCACCCTATTCGGCGTTTTCTTCGGTCTTCCGAGCCTGCGCGTCAAAGGCCTGTATCTGGCGGTGGCCACGCTTGCCGCACAGTTTTTTGCCGACTGGATGTTTCTGCGAATCAAATGGTTCACCAACGACTCGCCATCCGGTTCAGTGTCGGTGTCCAACCTCCAGGTATTCGGGCTGCCGATTGAAAGCGCACACAGCAAATACTGGCTCTGCCTGTCGATATTGTTGGTGGTGTCCGTGCAGGCCAAGAACCTGGTGCGGGGCGCCATCGGCCGCGAATGGATGGCGATCCGCGACATGGACGTCGCCGCTGCCGTCATCGGTATCCGGCCTATCTACGCCAAGCTGAGCGCCTTTGCCGTCAGCTCGTTCATCATTGGCATGTCGGGCGGGCTCTGGGCTTTTGTTTACCTCGGTGCGTGGGAGCCTGCCGCTTTTTCGGTCGACCAGTCGTTCCGCCTGCTGTTCATGGTGATTATTGGCGGCCTGGGGTCCATCCTGGGTGGCTTTTTGGGTGCGGCCTTCATCACGGTACTGCCAATTGTGCTGAGCCAGTTGCTTCCAGTGATTGCGGGCTGGTTCGGAGTGAACATTTCGACCGCGGGTGTGTCTCATGCAGAGCTGATGATTTTCGGTGGGCTCATTGTCTGGTTTTTGATTGTGGAGCCGCATGGTCTGGCCCGGCTGTGGTCAGTCGGCAAACAGAAACTTCGGTTGTGGCCCTTTCCGCATTAGGGCTGGCCGGAAAGGCTTCTTGAGTGTTATTCGTCAGGTGTTTTTCATTTTAATTTTCAGGAGACTGCCATGAAAGTTCGTAATGTGGTTCTTGCGGTCGCGGCGCTCGCTGCGGCCAGCTCTTCGCTTCTGGCGACCAGCGCTTTCGCGCAGGCCAAGGAGCAGTTCATCCCGGTGCTGTCGTACCGCACGGGGCCCTATGCGCCCAACGGCGCGCCGTGGGCAAATGGCTATGTGGACTACCTGAAGCTGGTCAACGCCCGCGGCGGGCTCAACGGTGTCAAGCTTTCGTTCGAAGAGTGTGAGACCGGCTACGACACCGCGCGGAGCGTTGAATGCTACGAACGCCTGAAGGGAAAAAATGGTGGCGCCACGTTTGTGCAGCCGCTGTCTACCGGTGCCACGTTTGCCATTACCGAAAAAGCGCCTGCTGACAAGATTTCGGTCGTGACAGTTGGCTACGGCCGTAGCGAAAGCGCCGACGGTACGATCTTCAAATGGAATTTCCCGCTGGCCGGCACCTACTGGGTGGCAGCCGACGCGATTTTGCAATCCATCGGAAAAAAAGAAGGGGGTCTGGAGAAACTCAAGGGCAAGAAGATTGCGCTGGTCTACCACGACAGTCCGTACGGCAAAGAGCCGATTGCCTTGCTGCAGGAGCGCAGCAAACAGCTAGGCTTTGACTTGCAGCTGCTGCCTGTGACAGCGCCCGGTGTTGAACAAAAGGCCACCTGGCTGCAGGTACGCCAGTCCCGGCCTGACTACACCTTGCTGTGGGGTTGGGGCGTGATGAACTCGACGGCCATCAAGGAAGCCCAAGCGACCGGCTACCCCCGGGAAAAAATGTACGGCGTGTGGTGGGCCGGTGCCGAGCCAGATGTGAAAGACGTGGCCGATGGCGCCAAGGGATACAACGCTGTGACCATGCAACACGGGGCTGAACCACAATCCAAACTCGTCAAGGACGTGATGGACTTGGTTCATGGCAAAGGCCAGGGTACTGGACCAAAAGAGGAAGTTGGTCAGGTGCTGTACATGCGCGGTGCAATGAGCGCTATGCTGGGCATCGAAGGCGTGCGCGCTGCACAAGAGCGGTTCGGTAAAGGCAAGGTGATGACGGGCGAGCAGGTCCGCTGGGGTCTGGAAAACCTGAACCTGACACAGACCAAACTGGATAACCTTGGTTTTGCCGGCGTGATGCGTCCGATCAGCACCTCCTGCACCGACCACATGGGCGCCGCCTGGGCCCGGATTCACACCTGGGATGGCAAGGCCTGGAAATTCAGCTCTGACTGGCTGCAAGCGGACGAGCAAATCATTAAACCAATGGTGAAAGCAACGGCGGCCAAGTACGCAGCAGAGAAAAAGCTGACCGCCCGCACGCCGGCTGATTGCCAGTCTTGACGTCCAATGCGCTTGAATGAGGCGATGGTCCGGGTAATACCTTAAACCCGGCAAAGTTTGGTGGCTCTGACGAGCCGCCAAACAAGAGTTCCTGATTCCTCAGGGGCTTTTGTTTGGCTCTAACTGGTCAACCTAAAGTAGCTATGGAAAACACTGCAAATGCAGCCAGCATCGTCCTCAACGTGAACGGCATTGAGGTTATCTATAACCACGTGATTTTGGTACTCAAAGGCGTTTCCCTCAATGTGCCCGACGGCAAGATCGTCGCTCTGCTGGGCGGCAATGGTGCGGGGAAAACCACAACCTTGCGCGCGATTTCCAACATGTTGAAAGGCGAACGTGGCGCCGTGACGAAAGGGTCGATCGAGTTACGTGGCGAGCGCATTGAAAACCTCTCGCCGGCAGACCTGGTTCAGCGCGGTGTCATTCAGGTGATGGAAGGCCGCCACTGTTTCGCCCATTTGACGATTGAGGAAAACCTGTTGACGGGCTCCTACACACTCAAAAACAAGGCCGAAGCGGCAAGCAACCTCGATAAGGTCTACACCTATTTCCCACGCCTGAAAACCCGGCGTAGCTCACAGGCGGCATACACCTCGGGTGGCGAGCAGCAGATGTGCGCCATCGGCCGAGCGTTGATGGCCAGCCCCAGCGTGGTCCTGCTGGATGAGCCTTCTATGGGACTGGCGCCACAGATTGTTGAGGAGGTTTTTGAAATTGTCAAAGACCTCAATCAGAGCGAGAAAGTCACTTTTTTGCTCGCTGAACAAAATACCCATATGGCGCTGAGGTATGCCGACTATGGCTACATCATGGAAAGCGGCCGCGTGGTGATGGACGGCCTCGCCAGCGATCTGGCCAGCAACGAAGACGTCAAGGAGTTTTACCTTGGCGTGGGTGGCGGTGAGCGCAAAAGTTTTAGGGATGTCAAGAGTTACAAGCGTCGCAAACGCTGGTTAGCCTGATCGGTCGGACCATAGAGACACGATTGCCATGACCACCTTTTTTGACACGCTGGAAACCCGTTTGCCCGCCGAACGCGAAAATGCCCTGCTGTCTGATCTGCCGCAGCAGATCGCTCATGCCCAAGCCCACACCGCCGCTTTTGCTGTCATTTTGCGGGGCGTGGACGCTAACAGTATCCAGTCCCGTGAAGCGCTGGCCCGCCTGCCCGTCACCCGCAAACACGAGTTGCTGGCGCGCCAGCAAGCCGAGCGGCACTCTGGTAGCAGCAACACGTTTGGCGGCTTCAGTGCACTGCGGGTGGGCGCCCAGATGCCGCGAGTCTTTGCCAGCCCCGGCACGATTTACGAACCAGAAGGTGTTCGCCGAGACTATTGGCGTATGGCCAGAGCCCTTTACGCTGCCGGATTTAGGCCGGGTCAGTTGATTCACAACTGCTTCAGTTATCACTTTGTCCCCGCTGGGTCCATGATGGAAACCGGGGCACATGCCCTCGGGTGCACGGTGTTTGCGGGTGGAACGGGGCAGACTGAACAACAGGTCTGCGCCATGTCTGAGCTGTCGCCAGCAGGCTACATCGGTACGCCAAGCTTTCTGAAGATCATTGTCGAAAAGGCGATGGAAATGAAGGTGGCGCTACCCAGCCTGACCCGGGCCCTGGTGTCTGGCGAGGCTTTTCCACCCAGCCTGCGCGACTGGCTGGCTGATCGCGGCATTGCGGGCTACCAGTGTTACGCCTCCGCCGATCTAGGATTGATAGCGTATGAAACGGAGTCGCGCGAGGGACTGGTCATCGACGAAGGAGTGATCGTTGAAATTGTGCGGCCCGGTACCGGCGACCCAGTCGGAGAAGGTGAAGTAGGCGAACTGGTGGTCACCAGTTTGAATCCCGACTACCCTTTGATTCGTTTTGGTACAGGTGATTTATCGGCAGTGTTGCCGGGCCGATGCCCGACAGGGCGTACCAACACCCGCATCAAAGGCTGGATGGGCCGGGCTGACCAGACCGTCAAGATTCGCGGCATGTTTGTCCATCCGGGGCAGGTTGCCGATATCGCCCGGCGTTTTCCCGAAGTGCTCAAGGCCAGACTGGTGGTAACCGGCCAAATGGCCAACGACAACATGACTTTCAGGGTGGAGGCCAGTTCGGTCCAAGCCGGACTCGATCAGCGAATTGGCGAGGCTATTCGCGACGTCACCAAACTTCGCGGCAGCGTTGAACTGCTTGCGCCCGGTACGCTTCCTAACGACGGCAAGGTCATCGAAGACGCCCGCAGTTACGACTAAGCTCGGGCTAAAAGAGTAGAACTGTCGATGGAAGGGTCGGCCTTTATCTTATTAGCCGGTCGCCTGATTTTTTGGTTAAATCCCATGCTAAGCTAAATTTTTTTGGAGACTGCTCATGAAACACCTGCTCGTTTTGGCCCTCGCGGCAAGCGCTCTATATGCCAATGCGCAAACTTATCCTGGAACCAAGCCGATTTCGATCGTGGTTCCTTTTGCCGCGGGTGGTCCAACCGACCGTGTCGCGCGCGACCTTGCTGAGGCGATGCGCAAATCTATGGGCAGCGGCGCCAACTTCGTCGTTGAAAACGTCAACGGCGCGGGCGGCACCATAGGCGCCAGCAAGGTTGCAAAAGCCAGTCCCGATGGTCACACCCTGCTGTTGTTTCATATCGGAATGGCTGCGACGCCCGCGCTGTACAGGAAACTGTCCTACAAGCCTTTGGAAGACTTTGAATACCTGGGCATGGTCAATGAAGTACCCATGACGCTGATTGGCAAGCCCCAGTTGGCAGCTAACAATTACCGAGATTTTGAAAACTACATTCGCACCAATGCGAGCTCGCTCAATATCGCCCATGCAGGGCTCGGTTCTGCATCCCACCTGTGCGGCCTGATGTGGCAGTCCGCCGTCAAAGCCAAAGAAGCCATGACGACTATTCCCTTTGGCGGCACTGCACCAGCCATGAATGCGCTGGTTGGCGGCCAGGTGGACCTGATGTGTGATCAAACGACCAACACCACCAGCCAGATTGAGGCTGGCCGGGTCAAAGCCTTTGCCGTGACCACGGCAAAGCCGCTGACGGGCCACAAATTGCTCAAAGACTATCCGAGCCTGCAGGACATGGGGCTTAAAGGGTTCGAACTGACCATCTGGCACGGCTTGTACGCACCGAAAGGCACACCACCTGCGGTGCTGACACAGCTCAATACGGCTCTTAAAGTCGCACTGAAAGATCCAGAATTCGTGAAAAAACAGGAAGGACTTGGCGCTATCGTGGTGAACGATAAGCGGGTCGAGCCAGCCGCCCACAAAGCTTTTGTTGCCGCTGAAATGGCCAAACTCAAGCCGGTGATTGATGCTGCCGGCAAATACGCTGACTAGTCTGATGGGTGTCACCTAAAGCCGCCCGCGAGGCGGCTTTTTTATGGGTGCCACCGGGTAATCCCGCCTACGGCATTTGGCCTACAGCGGTACAAACTCGGAATGATCATTAATCATTTACTCCGTGACCGCAGGCTTCTACTCAGCAGTCTGGCGGGTCTTTGTGTGCTGCTGTTGCATCCGGCAGCAACAGCGCAAACGGCCTGGCCAAACAAACCCGTCAAACTTATCGTCCCTTTCGCACCGGGTGGGACCACTGACATATTGGCGCGCGCCATGGCGCCAGAGCTGTCCAAGGCATTTGGCCAGCCGTTTGTAGTTGAAAACCGCGCGGGTGCAGGCGGCAATGTGGGCGCAGACGCTGTTGCCAAATCTCCCGCCGACGGCTACACGCTGCTGATGGGTACAGTCGGCACGCACGGCATCAACAAGGCTCTTTACAGCAAGATGCCTTTTGATTCCCAGAAAGATTTTGCACCAATTACCTTGGTAGCGGGTGTGCCCAACGTGATGGTGATGAACGCAGACAAAGCCAAGGCGCTTGACATCAACACCGTCGCCGAGTTCATCAAGTATGCCCGCGCCAATCCTGGAAAATTCAGCATGGCGTCTAGCGGTAATGGCACGTCGATTCATCTTTCCGGTGAGCTGTTCAAGTCCCGGACGGGCACCTTCATGACCCATATTCCCTACCGGGGCTCAGGCCCGGCCTTGCTGGACCTCATTGGCGGAAGTGTGGATGTAATGTTCGACAACTTGCCCTCTGCCCTGCCGCAGATCAAGGCTGGCAAGCTGAAAGCCCTGGCGGTCACGAGTTCTCAGCGATCCGCCGCACTGCCCGAAACGCCAACGATTGAAGAAGCAGGTCGGCTCAATGGCTTTGATGCCAGTTCATGGTTTGGCCTGATGGCGCCCGCTGGCACCCCCGGCGAGATCGTCAACCGCATTCAACAGGAAGTTGCCAAATCACTCAGCACGCCGGCGGTCAAGGACAAGCTGATGGCGCAGGGCGCTATACCCGGCGGCAATACGCCCGAGCAGTTCAACAGCTTCATCAACGCCGAGCACGTCAAGTGGGCGCAGGTTGTGAAGGTTTCCGGTGCCAAGGTTGACTGAAATCGAGACAACCTAGACGCCCCAAACGACGGCAGCTCCCGCACTGTGGTTACGCTTGAGCATGTCAATAAAGGGCATTGCACGCTGATGCAGTCCCAATCCGTCACCCGGCACGGCACCCGACTCGTCATCTCCTGACTCCTCCAAGGCTATAGCGTCTTGCAACGCCTTGATGGCGCTGGGCATCTGCTCGGGCAGGATGATGCCTTGGCTGCCAGCGTCCTTCCCGATGATCTCCAGAATCCTGCGGCCATTGGACTCCAGCATGATCACGTCGCCCGCATTTTTTGATTTGAACTTGTAAAGCATGGAAATCTCCCAGGTTAAACAGTCGGCATGATCATTATGAGACGCTTTGAAGCCCATTGAAAGAGGACAGTTTCGGCTCTCCTGTGCACAAGACGTATAGCCGTTGGCGCCTGCAGGCGCTGACCCTCTGCTGCATCTCAAGCTCAAGCAAAATACCACCTATGTTTAATATTGCCACCGTCAAAAAACCTGCGAAGCAAGCGCTTCAGCAGGATGGCCTGTGCTTGCTGCAACCGTCAGAACTGGTCGCTGAGTTGGATCTTCCAACGCCCAGTTGGGCCCAAGAGTGGAAGCTTCTGACCGACTCATGGAACCATCTGCCCGCGGACGCGCATTTAAAGGACGGTGGTCATTACCGACAACGTCGCCATGCCTGTTTTATTCAAGATTTTGCATCGGGCACATTCACGCGCACGCCGCACCGCGCGCACTGGCAGCCCACCGACTACAACGCCCTGCACGGCGGCTTCGAGCGGTGGTTTGATCCCGTCGAAGCCGATGTCTCAGAGGCTCCCGCATGGCAGAGCCTGCTGATCCAATTGGGTAGCCTTTTCGCGCGCGTCCAAGTGGTCCCGCGCTGGCACATTGAGGCGCATCAGTTTCGAATTGACACTGCCGGTGGCGTGGGACGTCCCACGCCTGAAGGTGCCCACCGGGACGGTGTGAACTTTGTAGTGGTGTTGATGGTGGCCAGGCGCCACGTGAAAGGGGGTGAAACACGCGTCTTCGATGCGCACGGCCCACAGGGTATTCGCTTTGTGATGCGCGAACCCCTGACCGCACTGCTGCTTGACGACACACGGGTGATTCACGAAACCACGCCTTTGTTTCCAGAGATCGAAGGGGGCCCAACAGGTTTTCGGGATACCTTGGTACTGACCTACAGATCAGAAGGATTTCAGGCACCTTGATTTTGCTCTGTGCTGTCCACTAGTGATTCAGCAATCGGCGATTCCTGAGAATCCGGTCTTGACGAATTTACTTTAAACCTAAACAATTAAGGCAAGATTAATCTCCGGGTCAGTGTCTTATGCGGATTCTTTGTCTGGGCGGTGGGCCTGCAGGTTTGTATTTCGCCCTGCTAATGAAACTTCAAAACCCCGCACATGTGGTCACTGTGGTGGAACGAAACCGCCCATTCGACACATTTGGCTGGGGCGTGGTGCTATCTGACCAGACGCTTGGAAATCTCAACCATGCTGACCCGGTCAGCGCAAGACTGATAGGCGACGCCTTCAACCACTGGGACGACGTTGAAGTTTTTTTCAAGGGCCGCAGCGTCCGCTCGGGCGGTCACGGTTTCTGCGGCATTGGTCGTAAGCGGCTGCTGAACATCCTTCAGGAGCGTTGCCTCGCAGTGGGCGTCGAGTTGGTTTTTGAAACTGACGTGCAAGACCTTGAGACCGTCTGCGCGGACTATCGACCCGATTTGGTGGTTGCGAGTGACGGCTTGAACAGCCGGATTCGGGCCCGTTATGCCGACACCTTCAAGCCGGATGTCGAACTGCGCGCTTGCCGTTTTGTGTGGCTGGGGACCCGTCAAACCTTTGACGCCTTTACCTTCGCTTTTGAGTGCACCGAGCATGGCTGGTTTGCCGCGCATGCCTACCAATTTGACGACAGCACATCGACCTTTATTGTCGAAACACCCGAGGCGGTCTGGAAAGCCCATGGCCTGGACCAGATGAGTCAGCAAGACGGCATCGCTTTTTGTGAGCGGCTATTTGGCCAATACCTCGGCGGTAACGCCCTGATGAACAATGCCACGCATGTTCGCGGCTCGGCCATCTGGATACGTTTCCC
>JANOLL010000070.1:0-3237 GCA_031419775.1 Polaromonas sp.
GCCGCTCGCTCGGCATGCGCCGCAGTAGGTGCAAACTTGGGCGGATCCAGCACGATGGCGTCAAAGGTTCTGCCGGCCTGAATGAACTGCCGGAGCGACGCGTTGACATCGGCATCGAGCATGGTGGTTCGGCTGGCATCAAAACCATTGAGCGCCACATTGGCCACGGCGCGCGCCAGCGCCGGACCGGACGAGTCGATCGACGTCACATGCGCCGCGCCACCGCTCAAGGCCGCGACCGTGAAGCCGCCGGTGTAGCAGTAGCAGTTCAGCACATTCTTGAACTGTAGCCGGCGGGCATGCTCGGCAAACTTGAGGCGGCTGTCACGCTGGTCCAGGTAGAACCCGGTTTTATGGCCTTCCGCCACGTCCAGGCTGAGCATCCAGTCGTGTTCGGTGATGGTGATTTCCGTGCCGCTGCAATGTTCCGCCGGGGTTCCACTCAACCAGCCAGTCGCTTCAGACAGGCCTTCGAGCGACCGGACACTGGCATCCGAGCGTTCATAGAGTCGCGTCAATCCGGTTTGCGCCAGCAGCGCATCGACGATCAGACTTTTCCAGCGCTCGGCGCCGCAGCTTGAGAACTGGGCGACCAGTGTGTCCGCGTAGCGGTCCACCACCACGCCGGGCAGACCATCGGATTCGCCATGAATCAGGCGCAAACCATCACTTTTTATATCAAAAAGGCTTCTAGCCGATATGGAACGTGCGATACGCGCTATGAAAAAAGAAGCGTCGATGCGCTCGTTCTCGTCAAAACTCCAGACCCGTGCGCGAATTTTGGAAGTTGGACTGAAAGCCGCCCAGGCCAAAAACTGGCCGTCATGGCTTTCCACCCGCACCGTTTCGCCAGCATCGCCGCCGCCTTTGGCGATTGCGCCGTCAAAGATCCAGGGGTGGCGGCGCAGCAGGGAGCGCTCCTTGCCGTCCTTCAGTCGTATGGCTTTCATACGCCTATTGTCGCGGCTCCCCCGGGCGGTTCTATCCGCCACCAGGCCGGCCGGCCTGAAAACTTTGCGACAATACGCGATGTTTTTTTGCTTCCTTTTTGTGCGCGGTGCACGGATGGCGCTGGCTGCCCCGCTGCTGGCATGGCTGCTGTGCCTGGTAAGCCCCGGCGCCACGGCACGCTCGGTACTGGATCTCGACGCCAGCAAGCAGCCGATTGCGCTGGCGGACTGGGGGGAATACTGGATAGACAGCAAAAATCAGCTAACGCCCGAACAGGTAGCCACCGAGTCCAGTCGGCCATGGAAACCCACACTGCTGGGTGGCAGCTACCCGCTGTTGGCCGGACAGGCGCTGTGGATGCGCTTCACAGTGCCGCCGGCTCCCGACGCAGAGCGCTGGCTGCTTGAAATCCCTGATCCGGCACTGGACCGGGCCTCACTTTACAGCCTCGACAAGGCCGGTCAATGGCTGGAGCAACGTGTCGGTGACCTGACCCCGGTGAACCAGTGGCCCATGCCGCATCGTCACCCCCTGATGGCAGTCAAGTTCAATGCCGAGGAGCCGACTTACTACCTGCTGCGAATCGAAAATGCGCAGGGTTTCAGTGCCCCCATCCGCTTCGTGAGTGGCAGTTATCTGTTTCGCAGCGAGCAGCGCGCCTCGATGTTTCTCGGAATTTATCTGGGCATCGCAGTACTTGGCAGCGCGATCGGTTTGATCGGCCTGCTCTGGTTGCGGGACCGGGCCTATTTTTATTATGGTCTCTCAGCCGTCCTGATTGGTTTGAGTCAGTCAGCCATCAACGGTGCTGGCGCCCTGCATCTGTGGCCGGAGTCGGCGCAGTGGGCCGACTGCTCGCTGGTGGTCCTGCTCCCCTGGATGCTGCTGTCGCTGCTACTGCTCAACACCACTGTCGTTTCCCTGGCACAGCGATCGCGGGTGCTCAACGCGCTGGCCTGGCTGGTGGCGCTGGCGGGGGTCGTGCTGTCGGCTGCTTCAGGCTTCACCGACGCGTCCCTCCGGCTGGAACTGCTTGCGCCCTATGTGCTGGGGGTACCGGCGCTGATCGTGCTCATCAACCTCTGGGCCTGGCGGCGCGGCGACCACTTTGGCGGGTGGCTGTTGCTGGCAACCATACCGCTGCTGATCAGCTTGCTGCTGGCTATTGCGCTGTATCTGCAATGGGTGCCCACCAGCTTTGCCGTCGAACAGGGTATTTTGGCTGGCTTGGCGCTTGAATTGCCAGCGCTTTTGGTGGTAGTGCTGCTGCGCAGTCAGCAGCGCCGCGAAAACCTGCGCCGCATCCGCGGACTGGACCGAATTGACCCTGCCACCGGACTGATCAACGCCGATGTTTTTGCGGTCAGGCTGTCACGCATGGTGGCGCGCGCCAAACGGACCCGACAGCAAGGCGCGGTGATGCTGGTGGACATCATGAACACCGAGCAGATGCAACGCGACTTTGGCCGCAAGACCGTCGACGAGCTGCCGCTGCGGGTTGCCGCCCGGCTGCTGACCACTGCCCGCGAAATCGACACCGCTGCGCGCCTGTCGGAGCGGCGTTTTGGCATGCTGGTGGAGGGGCCGTTCAGCGCCGAAGACGCTGCCAGCCTGGGACCGCGCATTGTGGCGCGCTGCCTGATGCCCTACCCGGATCTGGATGTCAAGTGCGCGGTGCAGGTGCGCGTAGCCTATGCGCTGGTGCCCTATCAGGCCTGCGACGCCCAGGCACTGCTGTTCCAGCTTGACCAGCGCTTGGCCATGGCACCGGCCGATGCCAAGAAGGCGGTGTTCATGCTCGGCGAACCCCCGGCGCCGCAGCGGCGAGCCAGCGCCCGCCCGCGACCACGACCCGTCGCCCCCGAACCCACCGTCCCCGCTGCCATAGACTGAACCGGCGCTAGCGCCGTCAGGGGCTAGTTTTATCTGGCACAGCTTGCAGGGTGACCGCCAACGGGTCGACCTGAGTCACCCCTGCCGCACTAGAAGACCCTGTCGCGCTGGTCGCCCTTGTCGCTCGCGGATGGGCAGCGTCATAAACTTTGGCCAGATGCTGAAAGTCCAGCCGGGTGTAAACCTGTGTGGTCGTGATACTGGTATGGCCCAGCAACTCCTGCACCGCCCGCAAGTCGCCACTCGATTGCAGCACATGGCTGGCAAACGAATGGCGCAGCATATGCGGATGCACCGGCGTCGCCAGCCCGGCCTGCAGTGAGCGCTGCTTGAGTCGCACACGAATGTGCTGGGGCGTGAGACGGCCACCGCGAGGATTGATGAACAGCGCCG
>JANOLL010000071.1:0-2689 GCA_031419775.1 Polaromonas sp.
CTCGATGTCGCTGATGGACGCCAGCGGCGCCTCGCGGCAGTCCAGTGCATCCTTGACACCCGTTGCCAGCAACCAGTCTTCGATGGCATCGAGTCGTTCAGGGCACTCGGGGTGCCCGGGACCCATCTCATGCTTGCGACAGTCGGAATGAGTGAAATAACCGGTTGCGTTCATGGCGTAAATATTTTGGGTTAACGTATCGCGCATGCAAGTCAAAGAAAAGCTCCAAGCGCTCCTAAATCAGCTTAACACGGTGATTGTCGGCAAGTCTTCACAGGTGCAGGATTGTGTGGCGTGTCTCCTGGCCGGCGGCCACCTGTTGATTGAAGATGTGCCGGGCGTTGGAAAGACCACGCTGGCGCATGCCCTGTCGCGCACGTTTGGCTTGCAGTTTTCACGCGTGCAGTTCACCGCTGACCTGATGCCCAGCGATTTGTCGGGCGTGTCGATATACGAACGGCAAAAGGAGAGCTTCGTCTTTCACCCCGGACCGGTATTTGCGCAGGTGCTGCTGGCTGACGAAATCAACCGTGCGAGCCCCAAGACGCAAAGTGCGCTGCTTGAGGCGATGGAAGAAAAGCAGGTCACTGTCGAAGGCGCGACCCGTCCATTGCCGGTACCGTTTTTCGTGATTGCGACGCAAAACCCGCACGACCAACTTGGCACCTATGCGCTGCCCGAGTCGCAGCTGGACCGATTTCATATGCGGATTTCGCTCGGTTACCCGGACCGGGAGGCGGAGCGGGAATTGCTCAGGGGCAGCGACCGGCGCGATATGGTCGACAGTCTGCAAGCCGTGCTGGCGCCACACGAACTGCTCGAACTGCAACGGCAGGTCCAGCTCGTGCATGCCTCCGATCCGCTGCTCAATTACCTGCAGGATCTGATGGCGGCGACTCGCTCGGGCCGCTGGTTCTTGCAGGGTTTGAGCCCGCGCGCCGGCATTGCCATCATGCGTGCAGCCAAAGCTCAGGCCTTTTTGGATGGTCGCGATTACGTCGCGCCGGACGACATCGCCGCGATGCTGCCGCAAACTGCTGCCCACCGTTTGATTCCTGTCAGTGATGCGGGCCGCGGTGCGATCGAGCAGGTTCGGGCCATGCTCGACGCCGTTCCCCTGCCCTGACACCCGACATGGCGGTGCAGGCAATCGTCACGCATCCTTTTAGGTTCGTGCGCCGCCGTTTTCGCGCCTGGTTTGAAAACCGCTTGCCACTCAGTGATCAGGTCACGCTGACGCAGCGCACGGTTTACATTCTGCCCACCCGGGCCGGGCTGATGCTTGGCTTTACCGTGATGGTTTTGCTGGTCGCGTCGATCAACTACCAACTCAATCTGGGCTACCTGCTGACCTTTCTGCTGGCGGGTTGCGGGCTGGTCGGAATGCATGTCTGCCATGCCACACTGCGTGGATTAGCTATTAATTTAATAGCTCCTAAGGCCCAATTCATGGGCGCTATGGCCACGTTTGATGTGAAGCTGACAAACAGCAGGCGCTCCCCACGCCACGCTGTCGGCTTGAGTGTGCTCGATTTGCCGATGTCCGGTGCATCGCCGGGAAAGGCCCATTGGTCCTGGACTGACGTGCCGGCACAGGGCAGCTCCAGCGTTGAAGTGGGCTTCACCCCTGCCCGGCGCGGCCTGCACCGCCTGCCCACCCTGACTGCAGAGACCCGCTTCCCGCTGGGCACCTTTCGGGTCTGGACGGTCTGGCGTCCCGCAGCGCAAATTCTGGTCTATCCCGCACCCGAGCCACATCCGCCGCCTTTGCCTGCTGGTGAGCCGCGATCCGGCACTGCAAGCACCGCTGCGCGCACCCAGAACGCCGGTGAATTCGATGGCGTTCGCAGCTACCGCCGGGGCGACCCCTTCAAGCGGGTGGTCTGGAGAAAGGCCGCCAAAACAGATGGGCAGGTCGGCGGTGAAAGCGGCGGCCTGGTGGTGAGAGACACCCAGCAAGCGCAGCAGAACGAGCTCTGGCTGGACATGGCGCGATCAGGTCCGGGCGATCAGGACCAGCGACTGTCGCGGCTGTGCGCATGGGTATTGCTGGCCGACCGCCTGGGGCTGGACTATGGACTGCGCCTGCCATCGGTTGAAGTCAAACCCGCCAGTGGCGAAGCGCACAAGCGACAGTGTCTGGAGGCTCTCGCGCTATGCTGAACCGTGCCACAGCCTGGCTGCGCAACTTGCCACGGGACAGCCGCGACACGCTGTTTTTGCTGCTGGTCATCGCCTGGGTGCTGCTGCCGCAGACGGCCCGCTTGCCGATCTGGTGCAGCCTGCTGGCAGGGGCTGTTTTACTCTGGCGTGGCTATCTGGCTGTGGGCAACCGGGCACTACCGGGTCGCTGGTGGCTGCTATCACTTCTGGCCCTGACGATTACCGCCACACTGCTTAGCCACCGCACGTTGTTGGGCCGCGATGCCGGCGTCACGCTGCTGGTGGTATTGCTGACCCTCAAGACGCTGGAACTGCGCGCCCGACGCGACGCCTTTGTGGTGTTCTTTCTCGGTTTCTTCTGCATGCTGAGCAACTTTTTTTACTCCCAGTCTTTGTTGACCGCCTTCAGCATGCTGCTAGGGCTACTGGGGTTGCTGACCGTGCTGGTCAATGCGCACATGCCGGTGGGCAAGCCGCCGCTGCTGCAAGCGGCCCGAACTGCCGGCTGGATGGCCGCCCTGGGCGC
>JANOLL010000072.1:0-3185 GCA_031419775.1 Polaromonas sp.
TGTATCACCAATGCCTTGTTTGGTGCACTGGGGGTGATGGCTGCAGGCCAATGCACCATGAACAACTTTACCTTTGGCAATGCACGCTACCAGTATTACGAAACCATCTCCGGCGGCAGTGGTGCCGGGGACGGTTTCGACGGCACGTCGGTGGTCCAGGCGCACATGACCAATTCGCGCTTGACTGACCCGGAAGTACTGGAGTTTCGCTTTCCGGTGCGACTGGAAAGTTATGAAATTCGTGCCCACTCAGGCGGCGCGGGACGCTGGACCGGCGGCAACGGCGGCGTGCGGCGCGTGCGTTTTTTGGAATCGATGACGGCCAGCATCTTGTCCAACGGTCGCACGCTGGGGGCATTCGGTATGGCCGGCGGTGAGCCGGGCTTGCCCGGGAAAAACATCGTCACCCGAGCCGATGGAGGCACTGAAATCCTGGGTCACATCGGCCAAGCCGAAATGCAGAGTGGCGATATCTTTGAAATCCACACACCGGGTGGCGGGGGATTTGGGTCTGTTGGCTCAATCTGATCAGTCAGGGGAAAGTTCCCATTTGAGCTGTAGGCTCACCTCGCCGGTGAAACCGTCGGCATTGAAGCTGCGCTCTGTCATCCGCGCCCTGGTTCGGCCCACGCACACGACCGTGCTCGCCCTGGTACCGTAGTCGGCGGAGTGAACAAATTCAGCGGATAGCGCCAGCTCGCGCTCAAGCGTCATGCCGGTTTGAGGAAGATCCGCCAGCGCTGCGGTGCGGCGCTCAGACAGCAGGGCGAACATGGCCTGTTCCAGCGTACGGTTGCCCGGCAACTGATTTGCGTTCGCGCCTGCCCTGTTATGTTGACTGAGCGCCTGATCAAAGCCAGTACGCAGACGGCTCAGTTTGGGCCATGGGTGGTTGAAGTCGGCGTTGGAGACCGCGCTGACGCCCTCTGGTAGCGCGAAGGTGCGCCGATGGCGACTTTCAAAGCCGACCAGCGAAGTGCCGTCAAACAGCAGCAAATTGAACGGGTTGTAGTCCTGTACCCGGCGTGAGAGGTCTTCAAGAAAGCGCAAGGCACTGCTGGTACCCACCAGGAAGGCGGTAGTGATCTGGCCGCGCGAGGGCGTGTCGTTGCGCCCCAGAGGCAGATCCCGGTAGTTGGTGAGCACCGCCAGGCGTCCCTGGTGACTCATGCCCAACCAGGTGCCACCCGCCTGGAGATCTCTGCCAGCCACGATGGGTTGATCCGGCCATTGGCAGAGTGCCTGGGTGGGGCGTGCGTAGTACTCGTCTCGATTGCCGGCGAGGATGAGAGGAACCGGCGCCCGGGGTTGCCAATTGAGGACAATCAGGCACACAGCACGAGCCTCATGCGGCGCATCAACAGCAACCAGCAGTTTGGTTGACGCCGACTGTCTGGAGGGCAGGCACATCAAACGGCATGCTCGTTCCGCAGCCCGCAAAAATGCCGTAGTGTTGGCTGAAGTTGCCGATAAAACTGAAATGCGGCGCGAATCGCGTACCTTGCAGCATGAGCCAGCTGTTGCCGCAGACGGCAAAAACCTTGCCAGCCTGGATGACATGGTGCTTATCCAAAACAAAACGGTCTGGCTGGCCGGGCAAGGTACCGAGGTAGACCACCGCCTGACCGTAGTCTTCACAGGCTGACTCCAGTGCCGCCAGTTTGAATAACCGGTAGGTGGCCGAGTGAAAGCGAAGATTACCGGTTCGTGCAGCCAATTGCGGGTCGGTGATATCGAGAGGTCGATCTTCGACGAGGCGCGGATCGGCAAAGCCATGGCGTTGGGCAAGGCGCTCAAAGTCTTTCCAATACAGCGCTCCGCCCAGACATTCTCCGTAGAGTACGGAATCATTTTTCACGGCCGCTGGGACCCTGCGATCAGCGTACACATCCGAAAAGTAGAACTCGCCACCAGGCTTCAGTAAACGTTGAACGCCCGCCAACACGGCATCCTTGTCAGGGGACAGGTTCACCACGCAGTTGGAAACAATCACGTCAAAACTAGCGGGCTCCAGGCCCAGCTCGTCGAGTCGCTCGATGTAACCCTGCAGAAACTGCACGTTGCTGTAGCCAAATGCCGCGGCGTGGTGGGCCTGATGCGCGCGGGCAATCGCGAGCTGCTCATCCGTCATGTCCACGCCCACCACACTGCCACTGGCGCCAACCAGCTGCGCCAGAACGTAAACGTCACGGCCCGACCCGCAGCCCAGATCGAGCACTCGGCAACCTTCAAGTAATGGCGGACATACCAGCCCACAGCCGTAGTAGTGTGAGAGTACCTCGGGGTGGATGCGGGCAATCAGGGGCTTGAGCCACTGCGGCATGGCGCTGATGTCGCAGCAAGCGCTGGTTTTAAGGTCCGCAGTCCCTTGCAACTGGCGGCCATAGTAGTCGGTCACAGCGTCGTAGGTGGCCGAAGTGGCGTCAGCACCAGGAGAAATCATAGTCATCGATGGCATATTCGCATCAAGTTTAATTGCTATTAAATGAATAGATTAATTGGCTTGCGCCCAGGTCGGACGGTGTAGTACGCCCAGGTGAGGCAAATCACTGGGCTCGTCGATATCGTGCAGCTTTGGGCCCTCCCATACGCTGAGCCCCATGGCAGCCATGCGGCTCAGCGTTTCAGCAGCCACCTTGGCGGTGCTCCACGGCATGCTTTCAAACAATCCCGGACATGGCGCCTTCAGGCCAATCAGCACATAACCACCGTCGTGGGCCGGTATCAGCACCGCGTCATGCCTTGACAGCTGGTGGGCGGCTTCACGGATCAACGTAGCGTTTAAATCCGGGCAGTCTGTACCGAGTAGCAACACGGCATCGCATAGCAGCGCGTGGCCATGCCGGTGTGTGCCGGGCAGACCTTGCAAGGACTCGGGGGAGGAGGTTTGAGACGAAGTGAGACGCAGCACGGCGCGTGCCATGCGCTGGCCGAGGTCGCCCTCGCCTTGTGCAGATTGCGCCACATCATCAGGCACATCAATGCCTCGCCAAGCGGGGTCTGAGGGATCCGGGCTCATACACAGCTCCACCGGTCCCGTCCCGGCAGTCAGCGCCTGATACAGAGTGTGTGCCAGCATTTGCTTGGCCAGCGCGGCAGCGCCGTCTGAGCCGAGTGCCGGAATGAGTCGGGTTTTCACTGAACCGGCTTGTGGCGCCTTGGCAAATACCAGCAGTCGGATGCGA
>JANOLL010000073.1:0-1684 GCA_031419775.1 Polaromonas sp.
GCGACAAAGTCGGGAAGCTCGACAAATTGATACAGGGCGGCGGTCAAAAATCGGGACATATCGGTGAAATCATAGCGCGCTGACTGGTAGCTTGTAGGCATATGCCAACCCTTGGGCTCAGCGAATTTCGGCGACGCTGGGCCCGACAAACGAAAGCCGCTATGGTCGTGTTACCGGGGCATTCGCGCCCACTTTTTGTCCAATAGTCTGGACACCCCAACCATGATCTTGGCTTTGACCCTATGCGCAAAAGTCTAAGTCGCCTCTGGCTGAAAAGCGTCAAGCGCATCGGCAAAGCCCAGCAAACGCAGGGGCGCAAGCTGTTGAAGAGCCTGCTTCCGAAAGCGGTTCGTACCCCGCCGGTCCGCGCCTCGACTCTCAAACGGCCCAGTGCGAGCAAGACACGTCGCCGCGTCGCATCCGGCACGCCATCAGGCGCTTCGGCTGGACTGCCGGGCGTCTGGAAAATGGCCTACTTTTCTCTGGCTCCGGGTCAGGTTTCATCACCACGACGATTGCAGTATTGGCTCTACCTGCCAGCATCTGCTGCCCAGGCTGGATCTGCAGACTCCGGAGCGTCCTTGCCGCTGGTGGTCATGCTCCACGGATGCCAGCAGAGCGCCACCGATTTCGCAGTCGCAACTCGAATGAACCAACTCGCTGAGCGAAAAGGCTTTGCCGTGTTGTATCCGCAACAATCCGCAACGGCTGATGCCCATCGGTGCTGGCACTGGTACAAAAATAGTACGCAACTGGGGCGGGGCGACGTGCAGCGGATTGGCATGATGATTGAGCAGGTTCAGGCCAGACACGGTCTGGATTCCTCGCGAACCTATGTGGCGGGGCTATCGGCTGGTGCCGGGCTGGCCGCCTTGATAGCCGTGCACTATTCAGACATGATCGCCGCCGTTGGCCTGCATTCGGGGCCGGTTGTAGGCACCAGCGAATCGGCAGCGAGTGCTTTTCGCACCATGCAGCGTGGGTCTGGACCGGCGCACATCGAAGCTGCTTTGAATTTTGCCAAATCACTTTCTGCGCCTGTCATGGCTTCCGGGATTCCGGCCATCCTGATACACGGACAACGTGACGCGGTGGTTCGACCCGTCAATGTGGCGCAACTGACCCAACAGTTTCAGATACTCAACAGCGCCTCGATCACCGGCGCTGAGCCGGTGCAGCGCGACTTTCCGGCTCGTGTCGCCGGTCGCAGCCCCAGTCATGCCTACCGGACCGTGACTTACTACGCGGGCAAAAAGCCGCAACTGTTGCGCTGCGAGATCGCGGCACTGGGTCATGCCTGGAGCGGGGGCAACTCACAGATGGCTTTCAGTTCACCCGAGGGGCCAGACGCCAGCCTGCTGATGTGGACTTTTTTTGCGCAGCACCGGCGATTGCTGGGCTCGGCCACGCCTGTGCCGCCTTCACAGGTCGAACAGGCGTTGCAGTAACCACCAGGTCGCCAGCAGCGCCACCAGCAACGAACCACCAATCAGGACCCCAGAACGGTAAAAGCGGGTGTGGCGCAAACCGAATGCCAGCGGCAAAAATACCGCGACGATGCAGAGTTGGCCCACTTCAACCCCCATATTGAAACCTACCAGCGCCATGATCAGCGCGCCCTGTGGCAAGCCCAGGTCTGCCAGTACCGAGGCAAATCCGAAACCATGAATCAGCCCAAACACAA
>JANOLL010000074.1:0-6567 GCA_031419775.1 Polaromonas sp.
CTGGTGATGTTGGCCAACGATGTGTCGCTGCGGCATCTGATGACCGATGAACTGGCTAAAGGCTTTGGCTTTGTGCAAAGCAAGCCAGCCACCGCTTTCAGTCCGGTGGCGGTCACGCCGGACGAGCTGGTCTTCAATGGCACCAGCGCATGGCAGGTCGGCCGCCTGCACCTGAGCCTGCAAAGCACCTGGAACGGGCGCAAGGTCGGCCTATGCGAGGCCGGCTCCGACATGCACTTCGACTTTGGCCAGTTGATTGCCCACCTGTGCAAAACCCGGCGTGTGCGCGCCGGCAGCGTGCTGGGCTCGGGTACCGTGAGCAACCGGGACTGGAACCACGGCTACAGCTGCATTGCTGAGAAGCGGGCGATGGAAACAATAGAAGACGGGGCGCCTAAGACGGAATTCATGAAGTTTGGCGACACCATCCGCATCGAGGTCAAGGGCAAGGACGGCCAGTCGGTGTTTGGCGCGATCGACCAAAAAATTGCACCGTTTCCCTGACGGCAGCCGGTTGGTGCAGTCCGGGTGGCCTCAGGCCGAATAAAGCGTTTCGAGCGCCTTGAACCCTTTGATTTCCAGCGGGTTACCGAACGGGTCACAAAAAAACATGGTCCATTGCTCGCCGGGCTGGCCTGCAAAACGCAATTGAGGTGGCATCACAAAGTCAGTCTGGGCGGCCTGCAGGCGTTCAGCCATGGCCTGCCAGTCGGGCAGCGCCAGGACCAGCCCGAAGTGCGGCATGGGCACGAGGGTATCGCCGACCTGGCCGGTGCGTTCGGTCTTGAAGGGCTGGCCCAGATGAAGGGAGATCTGGTGGCTGAAAAAATCAAAGTCCACCCAGGTGTCAGTGCTGCGTCCTTCAGTGCAGCCAAGGACGCCGCCATAAAACCGGCGGGCGACCTCGAGATCGGTCACATGGAAGGAAAAATGAAACAGACTTTTCATGCTGGCGAGCTTAGCAGCAAGCTCCTCCGGGGTGCCGTTCCGGGGATTTTCAGATTCGTCAATCCTCCTTAAACACCCACCTGAACTGGATTGTGTGGCGGGCGAGACAGAAATGGGTTGACGTGTGCCCATGACGCTGCACAATAAAGGCGAGACTGGATTTCAACAACCACAATATCCCTGGCAGGAGACAAATATGAGCGCAGACACCCCTTCTTTTCCTGATTTCGGAAAATTTGTGCCCGGCTTTGATTTTTTGCAGAACCTGACCAAACAGGCTGCTGCCAACTCGGCGCAAAGCACCGCGCAAACGCCCAGCCTGGGTAATTGGGTCGCGCCGACTTTGAATGTCGAGGACCTGGACAAACGCATCCAAGAGCTCAAGGCGGTTCAATTCTGGCTGGACCAGAATGCGTTGGCACTGAAGGCGACGATTCAGGCCCTAGAGGTGCAAAAAATGACTCTGGCGACGCTCAAGGGTATGAACTTCAACATGGGCGAGATGGCCAACGCATTCAAGATCAAACCTGCTGACACTGCAGAGCCTGCCCCCGCAGCCGCGACAGGTAAGGCCCATACCTTTTCCGGACTGGAGATTCCGCCGTCAACCTTTCAAGCCAGTAAGGCGGCTAAAGAACAGGAAGCAGCTGACGAGACTGCCGAGCCCGAAGCGGCCGAAGAGCCAGCACCGGTTCAGACCAGAGCGCCAAAGGCCAAAGCGCCAGACCCAGCCAGGCCCGCCAGTGCGCCTGCCGCAGGCGGGGTGGTGGACCCGATGCAATGGTGGGGTGCCCTGACCCAGCAGTTTCAGACCATCGCAGCCGACGCCATGAAAGAATCTGGTCGAAAAACCAGTCCCGGCGTAACTCAGCCTGGTGCAGGCAGCCTGACCCAGGATGCCATGAAATCAGCCGCCGACATGGCCAAGGGCATGGCAGAAAGCGCTGGCGCGACCATGAAGGGCAGTACCCAGGCCATCATGAACAACGCGCTGCGCAGCAGTCAGGCCTGGCCCACGCCACGGGCCGCAAAATCGACGGCTTCGGCTAAAGCTGCACCAGGGTCCAGCCCCAAGACTGCCAAAGCTAAAGCACCCGCCCGAAAAGCCGCCGCACCGGCTGGTAAAGCCGCCCGAAAATCGACTCGATAGGGCTTGCCCCGGGCAGGGGTGATGCTGTCGGCCGACAATCTGCGCTTTGATCACCCCACACAAGCCATGAAGCTTTTCCCTTACGGTCACGCGACCCATCCCCAATGGCCGATGGCGGCAGGCTTGGTGCTGGCGCAACTGCGCGCCCACATTGCGCTGCCCGGTTACGCCCGCGCGCCGACCCTGGGGCTGCTCTACATCACCGACCACTATGCGACGATGGCGCAGGACATCCTGGACCATCTCAGCGCAGAACTGCCCGAAGTGACCGACTGGAGCGGTACGGTTGGCGTCGGCATCGCGTCGAACAACGTCGAATATTTTGATGAACCGGCGCTCGCGGTGATGCTGTGCGAGCTGCCGCACGACCAGTACCGGGTGTTTTCCGGCGTGTCGCCCTTGCCGCCAGCCAGCTCCGGCCGGTTCACGGCCCACACCGCGCTGGTACATGCCGATTCCGGCACGCCCGATGTTGCCGAATTGATCCGCGAGATGGCGCAGCGAACCGACAGCGGTTATGTCTTTGGCGGCCTGGCCTCCAGCCGGTCGAGCACGGTGCAGTTTGCGCTCAGTGGTCACGGCAACGTCAGCGGTCAGGGCGCGGCGGGTGGCGTGTTCAGCGGCGGTTTGAGCGGTGTGGCTTTTGGTCAGGGGGCTGCACTGATGTCGCGTGTGACGCAAGGCTGCCAGCCTGTGTCTGCCAACCACCAGATCACCGCCTGCGATGGCAATGTGGTGACCGAACTCGACGGCCAGCCCGCCCTCGATGTGATGCTGGCCGACCTCGGTGTGACGCTGGACCAGCCGCGCGATGCCCTGGCCAAAGTTCGCAATACCCTGGTCGGCTTGAGCAGCCCCGAAGATGTCCTGAACGATAGTCCTGGTCCGCTGGCCCGCAAGGCCGGACAGTTTGGTGCCGAAGTGGTGGTCAGGCACCTGATCGGACTGGATCCAGCACGCAAGGGCATTGCCATCACCGATGCGCCCAGCCTGGGTATGACGCTGGCATTTTGCGAGCGCAATCGGGATGCGGCGCGTGCCGACCTGATACGTGTCTGCGCCGAAATCCGAGAAGAACTGGAACCTGAAGAAGTCACGCTTGAAGTGGCCACGGCGCTGAATGGCCTGCAGCCTGATGCGGCACCGCATCCGGCCCGGCACATTGCCGGTGCGGTGTATGTCAGTTGTTCCGGACGCGGCGGTCCGCACTTTGGCGCGCCGAGTGCCGAACTGCAGATCGTGCGACGCGCCCTAGGCGATGTGCCGCTGGTAGGGTTTTTCGCGGGTGGTGAAATCGCTCGCCATCATTTGTATGGCTACACCGGCGTGCTGACGGTGTTCACCGCGCTCAATTGAGACTCTCCCGGACCGTGACCTCGGCCTGTCCCAGATTGACAAGGGATGCGCATGCCTGACGACACGGTGACGCCCGCGCCGGAGCTGCCCAAAGCGGCGCATCCAGACCATCCCAACCAGTTTGCCCTTTTGAGGCAGCGGCGTTTTGCACCCTTTTTCTGGACCCAGTTCTCGGGTGCTGCCAACGACAATTTGTTCAAGTTTGCCTTCACCGTGATGGTGACCTACCAGCTCGGTGTGGCCTGGTTACCGCCGGCCATGGCGGGACTGGTGATTGGTGCCCTGTTCATCCTGCCCTTTCTGCTGTTCTCGGCGACCAGTGGACAGTTGACTGACAAATTTGAAAAAACCCGCGTCATTCGCTTCGTCAAAAACCTTGAAGTCCTGATCATGCTGGTTGCAGCGCTGGGTTTCCTGAGTCGCGGGTCCGATTGGCAAGTGCCGGTCCTGCTCGGATGCACGTTTTTGATGGGCTTGCACTCCACTTTGTTCGGGCCGGTCAAGTTTGCCTATCTGCCTCAGGCACTCAACGAGCGAGAACTGACCGGCGGTAACGGCATGGTCGAGATGGGCACTTTCGTGGCCATTTTGCTGGGCAATATTGCCGGCGGCCTGATGGTGGCCATTCCCCAGGTTGGACCCGACTATGTGGCCATGGCCTGCGTGCTGCTGGCCCTGGCAGGCCGGGCGGTCTCGCAGTTCATTCCGCTGGCACCCGCCACCGACCCCGATCTCAAAATCAACTGGAATCCGTTCACCGAAACCTGGCGAAACCTGAAATTGGCGCATACCAATGTCGTGGTTTTTCGGTCCATGCTGGGCATCAGCTGGATGTGGTTTTTTGGCGCGGTTTTTTTAAGCCAGTTCCCGAGTTTTGCCAAGGAAGTGATCCACGGCGACGAACAGGTGGCGTCTGTGTTGCTGGTGGTTTTTTCAATCGGCATTGCGACCGGATCCTTGTTGTGCGAAGTGCTCAGCAAGCGTCACGTCGAAATTGGATTGGTACCGCTGGGCGCCATCGGGATGACCGTGTTTGCGGTGGATCTTTATTTTGCGTCGCGTGGGTTGCCGCCAGCGCCCCTCATGGGCGTGGCCGCTTTCATGAGTCAGCCGGCTCACTGGCGGGTGATGGCGGACCTGGCCCTGCTCAGCCTGTTTGCGGGGCTCTACAGCGTACCGATGTATGCACTGATCCAGTTGCGCAGCCAGGTCACGCACCGCGCCCGAATCATCGCCACCAACAATATCCTCAATGCCTTGTTCATTATCGGCAGTTCGGTGTTGGCGGGGGGGCTGCTTCAGGCGGGCTTCACGATTCCGCAGATTTTTCTGTTTCTCGGTTTGACCAATGCCGTGGTCGCGTTTTACATCTTCATGCTGGTGCCCGAATACCTGCTGCGCTTCAGCGCGCTAATGCTGTCGCGGTGTGTGTACCGATTTCACATCACTGGTGACCACAATATTCCGGCCCAAGGCGCGGCCGTACTGGTTTGCAACCATGTGAGCTTTATCGACACGGTGCTCTTGATGGCAGCCAGCCCGCGCCCGATCCGCTTTGTCATGGACCACCGCATTTTTAGAACGCCCGTGCTGGGCTGGCTGTTTCACCTCGCTAAGGCCATCCCGATTGCGCCGCGTGCTGAAGACCCTGCCTTGTACGGCGCGGCTTTTGAAGCCGCAGCCAAAGTGCTGCGCGACGGTGACTTGCTGGCCATATTCCCAGAGGGCGGCCTGACGCAAAACGGCGAGCTTCAGGCGTTTCGCGGCGGCATCATGAAAATTCTCGCTAACGCCAGCCGTGATGGCCTGGACGTACCTGTGATCCCGATGGCGCTGACCAATTTATGGGGCTCTTTTTTCAGCCGGGTGGAACGCGTCAACGGCAAGCAGGTGGCCATGGTTCGCCCCTTCCGGCGCGGCTTCTGGAGCAGGGTGGGCCTGACGGCGGGACCGCCCCTTGCGGCGAAAGACGTCACCCCAGAGGCGCTGCAGGTAAAAGTCTCCAACTTGTTGCACGGCGTGGTGGCCAGGGTTTAAGCGATGCGCTGGCGGCGGTCAGGGTGCGAGCCGTTCAACCAGATATTCTTGGGCGTACCAGAAGGTTTCGGGATGTTTGAAGGCCGCCAGCGTGCCTTCACTCTGGCGCGATCGCAGGTCCCAACGCACATCAATGATGCGACATTTCGCACAGGGCGACTCGCCCATGCGCCGCTGCACCAGCGCGTAGCGGGCATTTTTGAACAATGCCTCGATATCGTTGTAGTCGACTGGCTGGGTCGCAAAATACGGCAGCACAGTGGCTCCCTTGATCAAAAACTGGTAGCGTTCAAACTGCCCGTTGAAATTGCTCGGTACAGCGACCTTTTGACCTTGCAGCAGATCGACAGTTGCGGGTTTGAAGCGGCCCACCGGGCCGTTGAACGGCTCGGTCGCCCAGGCCAGTGAAAACAGCACCGCAAAGCCGGCCAAAGCTGCCATCGGGCGGGTCAGCGCCGGTTTGACCACGCCGGCAAGACAAGCCGTGCCAACCACTGCTAGAAATATCCAGTACAGCGGGGAATACAGCCCGTGATTTTGTGTAGCTCGCACCGCACCGTAGGCGATGGATGCCATGGCCAGGGCGCCTGCCAGGCATAACAGCAGCGTCACGCCAAACCAGATTCGGCCAATGCGGCTCCAGTACAGGGCGACCAAAATTGCGACCGCGGGCATGGCCGGAATCAGGTAACGTGCCGAGCGCTGACTGGGCACCATGAACACCAGCGCGAGTGCCAGCAGCCAAAGCCATAGCACTTTTTCTGCATCGCTAAGAGTCTGGCCGGATAACCTGCGCTGGCGGTAGCTGCGCCAGGCGGCCCAGGCGCATCCCGCCGTCACGGGCAGCAGCAATCCGGCATTGACGAAATAGCCGGTGAGAATCACCACAACCCCACCTGAACCACTGAAGGCCTGCTTGAAGTATCCGGGCGACGACTTAAATTTACCCGCATTTTCGCCCACTACAAACTCCCGCCAGACTTCACCGGGCAGCGGGTCCAGCGCGAACCACAGTCCGAAGACCGCCAGCGCGACGGTGCAGATGCCAGCCAGCTTGAAGCCGTCTGTCACGATGC
>JANOLL010000075.1:0-4202 GCA_031419775.1 Polaromonas sp.
CGCAGATCTCCACCGATAATTGCGCATGGCTCAAATACTACTTACTCCCGCCCAGCGCAAGGACCACCGCGCCGAGGCGCACCACCTCAATGCTGTGGTGATGATCGGTTCCGACGGACTGACCGATGCGGTCAAAAAAGAAACTGATGCGGCGCTGAACGCGCATGGCCTCATCAAGGTCCGTGTGCAGTCGGATGACCGCTCCAGCCGGGAGGCGATTTTTCAGCTGCTGACGAACGAGCTCAACGCGGCGCCGATTCAGCATATCGGCAAATTACTGGTGCTGTGGCGGCCGGTTCCCGAGAAGGAAAAGAAGGTCAGTGAAGACCGCAAGCCGGGTCCGCGCGATGTCAAGGTTCTGAAAAACAGCGCACGATACGGGCAAAGGCCAGAAGTTAAAACCTTGCGTGTCTTGGGGAACCAGCGCCTGACTCCGGGTGGCACGGTCAAGCGTGCTAAAAAGCCGCAATTACGAAGTTTGAAGAAGCGATCGCAAGATTGATGGCCCTCGGGCCTTCTCTCCATGGTCCCGCCACTTTAGATTCTGCCTAACCACCCCAGTTATCTGACATGACTCATCCAATCCTGCCTGCTGCCAATCCCCTGCTCGATTTTTCGGACCTGCCATGTTTCGACCGGATCCAGCCCGAGCATGTTGGGCCTGCCATCGATGCCCTGATTGCGGCGGCTGAGGCCTCACTTGAAGCGGTCACCGCCAACACCTTCCCTGCCGACTGGACTGCCATTTCAGCCACGCTCGATGTCAGCACTGAAAAATTGGGGCGGGCCTGGGGCGCGGTGAGCCACCTCAACAGTGTCGCTGACACCCCTGAGTTGCGTGCCGCCTACAACGCTGCCCTGGCACCTGTGACTGAATTCTGGACGCGGCTGGGCGCGGATGAACGCCTGTACGCCAAGTACAAGGCCATCGACGTCTCGCATTTGAATGCGGAGCAGCGGCAAGCGCACAAAAACGCGATTCGTAATTTCGTGCTGTCAGGCGCAGAACTGACAGGCGCGGCGAAAGATCGATTTGCCGAAATCCAGGAGCGCCAGGCAGAGCTGAGCCAAAAATTCAGTGAGAACACGCTGGACGCCAAACAGGCCTTTGCCTACTATGCCAACGCCGGAGAAGTCAAAGGTATTCCCGAGGATGTGCTGCAATCCGCGCGTGAGCTGGCACTGGCGGACCAGCGAGACGGCTACAAACTGACCCTGCAAATGCCCAGTTATTTGCCGGTTATGCAGTTCGCCGAAAGCAGCGCCCTGCGTGAAACCTTGTACAAGGCGTATGTCACGCTCGCCAGCGATCAGGCGTCAGCTGATTTAAATCGCTTTGACAACACCGGCGTCATGAACGAAATCCTGGCCCTGCGACGGGAAGAAGCGCAGTTGCTGGGTTACCGTAACTTCGCAGAAGTCTCGGTAGTACCCAAAATGGCTCAATCGCCCGAAGAAGTGGTGACCTTCCTGCGTGACCTTGCAAAGCGCGCAAGGCCTCACGCTGAAAGAGATGTCGCCGATCTGCGCGCCTTTGCGGCCGAGCACTTGGGGCTTAAGGATCCGCAAGCGTGGGACTACACATACATTGGTGAAAAGCTCAAGGAACAGCGGTACGCCTTCAGTGAACAGGAAGTCAAACAGTACTTCACAGCACCCAAAGTGCTGGCGGGCCTGTTCAAGATCATCGAAACCCTGTTTGAGGTGCGTATCAGCAAGGACACCGCGCCAGTCTGGAAGCCAGGCGTCGAGTTTTACCGCATCGAACGCGCCCATCCTGATGGCGCGCACGCAGGCCTCCAACTGGTCGGTCAGTTTTACCTGGACCAGCCGGCCCGCACGGGAAAACGTGGCGGCGCCTGGATGGACGACGTGCGTGCACGCTGGATGCGCCCAGACACTGGCAGCCTGCAAACGCCGGTGGCGCACTTGGTGTGCAACTTTGCCAGCGGCGTCGGCGGCAAGCCCCCGCTGCTCACACATGACGACGTGACCACGCTGTTTCATGAGTTCGGCCACGGTCTGCACCACTTGCTGACCCAGGTCAACGAGCGGGACGTGTCTGGAATCAGTGGGGTGGAGTGGGATGCGGTGGAGCTGCCCAGCCAGTTCATGGAAAACTTTTGCTGGGAATGGGACGTTCTCAAGCACATGACGGCTCACGTGGAGACCGGAGACCCCCTGCCACGCGCCCTGTTCGAAAAAATGCTGGCAGCCAAAAACTTCCAAAGTGGCATGCAGACCCTGCGTCAGGTGGAATTTTCATTGTTTGACATGCTGTTGCACACCGAATGGAAGCCGTCCGACGAGCTGATGGATCTGCTCAACCAGGTTCGGCGGGAAGTCGCTGTGATTCAGGCACCGCCCTACAGTCGCACGGCTCACACCTTTGGACACATTTTTTCAGGTGGCTACGCTGCGGGCTACTACAGTTACAAGTGGGCGGAAGTGCTGTCGGCTGACGCCTACTCGGCGTTTGAAGAAACGGCCAGCGCCGGTCAGGAGGCGGTTGAAACCGGTCGCAAATACCGCCAGGCTATTCTGGAAGCAGGCGGAAGTCGGCCTGCCATGGAGTCGTTCAAGGCGTTTCGCGGTCGGGAGCCATCCATCGACGCCTTGCTGCGTCATCAGGGCATGGCTTGAGAACGTTAAGCATGTAAGCATGGCATCTGACCGTGGCAATAACGAGCGAATGGAAAAAATCATGACCTTTGCGGCAATGAATCGGGCAAGTAAGAATTTGACGGTGGTCGGTCTGGTCGCGTTAGTTGCTGCGGCTGGCCTGACCGCGGCGACGGCCGTGCAGGCGCAACCCATTTATCGCAGCGTCGGTGCCGACGGAAGAGTGACCTTCTCGGACAAGCGGCCTGTGGAGGCCACCGGCAAAGTTGGCACTGGGGCGCAAGTCGCGGGTTCCGGCGCCAACACTCTGCCGTTTGAGCTGAAGCAGGTGGCGGCCAAATACCCTGTCACGCTTTACACGGGCGAAGGCTGTGGTCCCTGCGCTTCTGCGCGCTCCATGCTGACCGCCAGAGGCATTCCATTTACTGAAAAAACCGTCAATACGGTTGACGACGCCCAGGCACTTCAACGCTTGAGCGGCGAAAACGCCCTGCCCTTCGCGACCATAGGCGGCCAGCAGCTCAAGGGTTACTCAGACTCGGAATGGACGCAGTTTCTCAATGCTGCAGGTTACCCGACGACATCCGTTTTGCCCGCCAGTTACCGGCAAACGCCAGCGACACCTCTGGTCGCTATTGCACCGGCCACGCCAGCCGCGCCGGCAGTCGCGCCGTTGGGCGCCAACCCGCCAGGCGCCACGGCAGGACCTGTGCAAACTGCGCCCGTGACCAGCAATCCATCCGGCATTCGGTTCTAGGTAGCCATCCCGCGCACTGAGTAGGATGGACAGGGCATCCTGCGCGGATCAAAACAAAAGCGTTTTGACGCCATCCGGCGTGCCGAGAAGACATACCTGGGCTTTTTGATGCGCAAAAATTCCAACGGTAACGACCCCTGGCCACTGGTTGATACGCGATTCCCAGGCCAGCGGATCGTCAATCTCCAAGCCCGTGACATCCAGAATATGCTGGCCGTTGTCGGTCACCAAAGGCCGACTGTCCTGCAGCCGCAACACGGCGCTGCCGCCAAGTGATTCAAACTCCCGGCTGATGCGCCTCGCGGCCATGGGAATCACCTCAACAGGCACCGGGAAGCGTCCAAGAGTTGATACCAGCTTGGACTCATCAGCAATGCAAATAAACTGGCGTGACTGGGCGGCGACAATTTTTTCGCGGGTCAGTGCCGCGCCACCCCCCTTAATCATGTAACCGGCGTGGTCGATCTCGTCTGCGCCGTCGATGTACACAGCCAACTCATCGACTTCTGTGGCCTCAAACACTCGAATGCCGAGGGCCTGCAGGCGCTGGGTAGATGCCAGCGAACTGGACACTGCCCCCGCAATCTGCGCTTTCATGCAAGCCAGCGCGTCAATGAATTTATTGACGGTTGAGCCGGTTCCGACGCCGACAACGCTGCCGGGTTGAACATATTGGAGAGCGGCTTGGCCCACCGCGGTTTTGAGTTCGTCTTGCGTCATATTGGGTTGGCAGGGGTCCGGTTGCGTCAGCAGGCCTTTTGAGACAATACAGCTTCAACTGTCTGAACTGCCCGAATTATCCGATGTCCCTGATCCCCTACGC
>JANOLL010000076.1:0-8091 GCA_031419775.1 Polaromonas sp.
TCGATGAAGATTTCGCAGGAGGTGCGTGAGTTTGCGCGGCTCAACCCCGCCACCACCACGCTCACCAAGGCACCGACGGTGATTGCTATCCAGCAAATCGACAGCGAACTTGAAGAGAAAGCCAAGGAGTTCCGCGAGGGCGGCAGCGAGATTTATTCCTGAGCCTAGACGCCGCGGCAAAGCATGAGCGCTCTTCACATCGGCATCGCAGGCGCTGGCCTGGCCGGGCGGTCGCTCGCCTGGCGCTTGCTGCGCGCGGGCTGTCGCGTGAGCCTGTTCGATGCCCGCCAGCGCGGCGATCTTGCCACGGCTTCGCACACCGCGGCAGCCATGCTGTCGCCCCTGGCAGAACTGGCGGTGTCGGACGACGCGGTGTTTGAACTGGGCCAGCGCTCGATGAAGCTGTGGCCGCAGTGGGTCGATGAGCTGGCCGAGTTCGGCGGTGAGCGGGTGTATCTCAAGCAGCAGGGGACCTTGGTGGTGGCCCACACGCCCGATGGCGCATCACTGGAGCATTTCACCCGGCTGCTGCACCACAAGCTGCCTGCGGCGTGCCAGGCACAGGTCCATGCGCTGGACGCGCGAGCAGTGGCAGAACTTGAACCACTGCTGGCCGGGCGCTTTGACAAGGGCCTCTACTTGGAAGGCGAGGGTCAGTTGGCCAACGACCAGTGGATGACCGCGCTCGCTCTGGAAATTGACCGGCTCGGCGGGCAGTGGCACGAAGGCGTGGCGGTGGATCAGATCGGCGCGCACAGCATTTCTGCTGCGGGGCAGGCGCATGCGGTGGATGTGGCAGTCGATGCCCGGGGCGTTGGCAGCAAGGTTGATTTGCCGACCTTGCGCGGTGTACGTGGCGAAGTGCTGCGAGTGTCGTGTCCGGGCGTGACGCTGCGCCGCCCGGTGCGCTTGATGCACCCACGCTACCAGCTGTATGTGGCCCCGCGCCCGAATCAGGAATTTGTCGTTGGCGCGACCGAGCTGGAATCGGAAGACGCCGGGCCGGTGACGGTGCGGTCAGTGCTGGAACTGGCCAGCGCGCTGCATAGCCTGCACCCGACTTTTGGCGAGGCTCGTGTGCTGCGCATGAACGCTGCGCTCCGGCCAGCGCTCGACGACCACCGGCCCGCGCTTATTCAGCGGGGCGGTGTTTGGCACATCAACGGCCTGTTCCGCCACGGCTACCTGTGCGCGCCGGCGCTGGTGACAGACCTTGCAAGGCAAGTACTGGCCCAATGACCATGACCATAACCATGACGATTTCCCTGAACGGCCAACCGGTGACCACTGACGCCGGGACGCTGCAGGCGCTGCTGCTGGCCCATGGTTACGACCTGGCCAACGCTTTTGCCTGCGCGATCAACAACGGCTTTGTGCCACGCACGCAGTGGCCAACCCGCGAGTTGAAGACCAATGACCGCGTAGATGTCATCACCCCGATTGCCGGAGGGTAGGTATGGAATTCCCCCGCCGACCGCTCATTTCATGTAGCGTCCAACCCCCCTTGAAGGGGCGACGCCTGCGGCCTGGCAAAGCCAGTTCCGCGACGTCTGCTTGAAAGGCATCCCATGACAGCGCGCCTTGACCCATCGATTGCGCACGGTACCTCCTGGACGGTGGCAGGCACCACGCTGCAGAGCCGGTTTTTCTTGGGCACCTCGCACTACCCGTCGCCCCAGGTGCTGAACGACGCGGTGAGCGCCAGCGGCTGCGAGGTGCTGACCGTCGGCCTGCGGCGCCTGCAGCCTGAAAGCGGCGGCGGGAACAGCTTCTGGCAGCGGGTGAAGGCCTTGGGCTGCCACATCCTGCCCAATACGGCGGGTTGCCACAGTGCGGACGAAGCGATCACGTTGGCGCTGATGGCGCGCGAAATTTTCGGTACGGCCTGGATCAAGCTGGAGGTCATAGGCGACGACTACACGCTGCAGCCCGATACCCATGCGACGCTGCAGGCGGCCAACGTACTCGCGCGCGACGGGTTTCAGGTGTTTGCCTACACGACGGACGATTTGGTGATTGCGCAAAAGCTGCACCAGGCCGGCTGTGTCGCCGTGATGCCCTGGGCCGCTCCGATCGGCACCGGGCGTGGCCCGCTCAACCCCTTCGCGCTGGAGACCATGCGGCGGCGTATGCCCGATGCGGTGCTGGTGGTGGATGCAGGTCTGGGCCGGCCTTCGCATGCCGCTGCGGTCATGGAGTTGGGGTTTGACGCGGTACTGCTCAACACCGCTGTCGCGCAGGCCGGCGACCCGGTGCGCATGGCGAGGGCCTTTGCCGATGGCGTGGCTGCGGGGCGGGCCGCATACGAGTCCACGCCCATGCCTGAACACACCGCAGCGCAGGCGTCCACCACGCCGGTGGGCATGCCGTTCTGGCACGAGAACTGACCATGACCACTGCTTTCGCACCGCTGATCGCCCCGATTGGCTTTTACCCCGTGGTTCCCACGGCGGACTGGGTGGAGCGCCTGCTCGGCTGGGGCGTGCGGACGGTGCAGCTGCGCATCAAAGTGGCCGACCATTCTCCAGCCGAGATTGCCGCGCAGGTTCAGGCGGCGGTGGCGGCCGGTTGTGAGGTATCTGGTGCGCAGGTTTTCATTAACGACCACTGGAAGTTGGCACTGGCTTACGGCGCCTATGGTGTGCACCTGGGGCAAGAGGACCTGACCGCAGCGGAGGGGGCCGACATGGACGCCCTGCGCCATGCCGGTCTGCGGTTAGGCCTCTCGACCCATACCCCGGCCGAGCTGGCCCGCGCCCACGCTGCGCACCCGAGCTATCTGGCGATTGGCCCGATCTACCCGACCACGCTCAAGGTCATGCCTTACGAACCGGTCGGGTTGGAGCGGCTGGCGCTGTGGGCTGCACAAACCGCGCTCCGTCCCCGATTGCCGGTGGTGGCAATTGGCGGGATCTCGCTGGCCCGGATGCCCGGCGTACTGGCTAGCCTTTCCGGCGTGAGCGACGGCGTGGCCGTCGTCAGCGCTGTGACACGGGCCGACGATCCGGCTCGTGCGGCGCGCGATGGCATGCGCATGGTGGGCCCGAAAATCACTAAATAAGCGCTTTAGCCCGCTTATTTATTGAACATCAAGCTACAAAAAACGTAGCGGCATCACTCGTTGGCCGCGCTGACGTTGACCGCCGACTCGGCGAGCTCGGTCATCAAGTCGTCGCTCGAGTACATGTCTCCGACCGCGTTTTTCAACTGCTGTTGGTCATCGTCTCGCTTCAAGGCCTTGGCAAAGGCCGACACCGTTCCGAAACCCGTGATGCCGTAGTGGGTCATGCGCTGGTATTGCGCAATGATGGCGGCATCCAGCACCGGGCCAGCCTCAGGCGCATCGTCAATCGTGTGTTTGAGGGCTTCCTGAACCAGACCCTCCATGCCCTTGCAATGCTCTTTTTTGACTTTTTGGTCCTGCATTTCGATCAGCGATTTGAGCATCTCGGTGTGCTGAGTGATTCCGGATTGCGACTTCTGCAACATTGCCACCAGATTGGGGTGACTGGCCTGAGCCATGATTTTTTTAAGGGCTTTGGCCATTTGGTCGTTGGCCGACCAGAGGTCTTTTAATTCATCGACATAGAGTTCTTGAAGCGTGGTGATTTTGGACATGATGGATTCCTGTTGAGAAGTTGACCGGGCAAGCGCAGCGCAGGACAACGGGCGGCAAACAACGCTGCCCGGACCAAGGCCAGTTGATTGTCTGTAGCGAGCGTGGCGCCCGCCGTCAGCCAAAAGCGTGTGGGCGTGTGAGCATTCGCGAGCGGCAAGAACGAAACCAGTGTGATGCCCAAAAAAAGGGCTGCAGCGCGTCAAAACGCCCTGCAGCCCATGCAATCCATCGGTATTTAGCTATTATTTCAATAGCGTCATGCCTGTTTCAGGGTGGGATAGTCGATATAGCCCTGCTCGGTGCCGCCGTAGTAGGTGCTCTGATTGCCTTCGTTAAAGGGCCCGCCTTGCTTTAAGCGCTCGACCATGTCCGGGTTGGCGATGTAGGGACGACCGAAGGCTACCAGGTCGGCACCCTCGGCAATGGCTTTTTCAGCATGAGCCTTGTCAAACCCGTTGTTAACCATCCAGGCACCCGTGCCGCCGGCATTGCGGTATGCAGCCTTCAAGGCAGCATAGTCAAACGGCATGTCGGGCAGGATGCGATCACCGCCGGTGGCGCCTTCGATCACGTGCACATAGGCCAGGCCGCGGGTGACTGGGTTGCGACCCAACTCCGTGGCCACATGGTTGAACAGGGCTTGCGGGCTGCGGTCTGCCATATCGTTAAAGGGCGCAACAGGCGACAAACGCAGCGCGGTTTTGCCGGCGCCGATCACGCCGCAAACAGCTTGCATGACTTCCAGCAGCAGGCGGGCACGGTTTTCGATGCTGCCGCCATAGGCGTCGGTGCGATGGTTGGATTCCGAGCGCAGGAACTGGTCGAGCAGATAGCCGTTGGCGCTGTGCACCTCAACCCCGTCGAACCCCGCGTCGATGGCGGCCTGGGTGGCCCGGCGATAGTCTTCAACGATGCCGGGAATCTCGTTCAACGTCAGTGCCCGTGGCGTGGAGGTGTCCACAAACTCTGGCGTGCCCTGCTTGATCAGCACGGTCTTGGCTTTGGCGGCAATGGCTGAAGGCGCTACCGGCGCCTGGCCACCGGGCTGCAGGCTGACGTGCGAAATGCGGCCCACATGCCACAGCTGGACCACAATTTTTCCGCCTTGGGCATGCACGGCTTCGGTCACTTTTCTCCAGGCGGCGACAGCCTCTGGCGTGTACAGGCCAGGCACGTTGGAATAGCCCTGTGCCTGCTGGGTGATGGCGGTAGCTTCGGTGATCACCAATCCGGCAGAGGCGCGCTGGGCGTAATAGGTGGCGACCATGGGGGGCGGCACGGCGTCCGGCGAGCGGTTGCGCGTAAGCGGCGCCATCACGACGCGGTTGGCAAGGTGCAGGTCCCCGGCTTGAACCGGATCAAACAAGGTAGCGGCAATAGGCATTTGAGGCGATGACATGGCGTCTCCGAATTGAGGGAAAACCCGAGTGTCGGCCAGTTCGGATTGGTCTGTGCAACACGGGCTGCTGCATTCGTGTTAAGCGATGGCGGTCAGGTAGCGCGAGCCCATTTGCCTTGCTGTCCTGCGCGCGAGGGGCTTTGGGGCCTGCTGTAGCGGTGCTGGCGCTCGTCCTACAAGCCGATGCGTGGGCTGCTGAGCCAAAGAATTTGCGCCGCGCTCTAGTATTAATTCACATTAACTCGAGGGCCTTAAACCAGTTGCGGCTTGATGGCCTGGTACACCACCATGCTCAAGTACGCTATTGTTTTCGCACTGATTTCCCTGGTTGCAGGGGCGCTGGGTTTCGGCGGACTGGCCGCTGGTTCGGCCGGTATCGCCAAGATTCTGTTTGGCCTGTTTTTGATTTTGGCTGTGGTGTTTGTGGTGCTGGCGGCCCTGGGTGTTGGGGCGGTCAAGAAGGTGCTCAAGTAAATGGAACACGCTGCGCTCCAGGCCAAGATTGCGGAGCCTAGGCAGCCGCCTCCGGACGTGGCGTCGTCAGCGCCATATTTCTTCTCGAACAACCCAGCGCCTCGTCGGGCCCCGCCTTCTCTCAGATTGATCCCTATGTCCCCACGCCAGCAACGACTTCAAGCCAGTCTGGCCGAGCTTCTGCTGGTTCATCGCCTGAAGGCGCACACCCACAGCGCCGAGTCCGGCGACATGATGTCCCGGGCGGTACAGATTTTGTCTGTCACCTGCCGGAGCTGGTTTTCATCGACCTATCGCGAAGCGCCCTAGCTCTCTTGCTCTGTTTGCCTTGGTGAGCGCTCCCGTGCGGGGCTGCGCACCAGGCGGTTTTTATATTCTTCACTCCAGGGTTCTCATGCACACTGCCATCATTGATCTGATGCTCGATTACGAAGTGGGCCACCCAGCCCATTTTTTATTTCATATAGAGGCGGCGTTTGACAATGCACAAAGCGTCGTCGAGGAAAGACTGACCATCACGCCGAGCATGAAGGTACGCACTTTCAGCGATGACCGCAACGGCAATCGGTTTGTCCGGCTCGATGCCCCCAAAGGCGTGTTGTCGGTCAATTACCGGGCCAGCGTTGAGATCAAACCTCCGGTTGTACCCCTGCACTTGGACGAGGCGCCCGTGACGGCCGTGCCGGACCAGGTGCTGCGTTACCTGATGCCCAGTCGCTATTGCGAGTCGGATGTGTTGAGCCGGGCGGCGCAGCAATTGTTTGGTTCAATTTCGCCCGGCATTCACCGGGTGCGGGCGGTCGAAAACTGGATTCATGAGTCCATCAGCTACCAGCCTGGCATCAGCACGTCGACCACTACAGCGCAGGAAGTGTTTGTTCAACGCGCCGGCGTTTGCCGTGATTTTGCGCACCTGGGCATCACGCTTTGCCGCGCGCTCAACATCCCGGCACGGCTGGTGGTGGGTTATGTCCACTTTGCCGATCCCCCACAAGATTTTCACGCCGTCTTTGAAGCCTGGCTGGATGGGCAGTGGGTGATTTTTGACGCTACCAAAATGGCGCCGATAGACCGACTGGTGCGCGTGGGCACCGGTCGGGATGCCAAGGACGTCGCCTTCGCCACGATCTTTGGCGGTGTGCGCATGCTGCGCAAGGAGCTGACCATCCAAGAGGGTGACACGTCCCACGCCAAACCGTTTGAGGCAGCGCCACCGGCGTTGACATTGGTGCCGGCCTAGACCGGCAGGGTGATGCCAGCAGCGCTTACTCTGGCTTGATCTTGGCTCGGCTGACCACGACCTTCCAGCGCGCCTGTTCCGCTTGAATGAAAGCCGCATATTGGGTAGGCGTGTCGCCCACCGGCAGGGCAGTGTCGCCGCGCAGGCGCTCTGTGGCCAGCGGGTTGCGCATGGCCTTGCCGCAGGCTTCAGCGATTTTGTCTATCGCTGTCTGTGGCATGTTGGCGGGCGCATTCAGGCCATACCACTGCGTCATTTCAAAGCCGGGGTAACCGCTCTCTGCGACCGTCGGCACGTCAGGCAACTGGGCCAGACGCTCCCGGGTGCCGGTCGCTATGCAACGCAGCTTGCCCGACTTAATGTGTGCCAGGATTGCCGGCGCTCCCACGCTGGCAGCATCCAGGCGCCCGGCCAGCAGGTCCGTCAGCTGCGGGCCGGTGCCGCGGTAGGGCACGTGCAACACAAAAATGCCGCTGACCATTTTCAGGTATTCAAACGCCAGGTGGCCGGCGCTGCCATTGCCGGCTGAGCCGTAATTAAGCTGGCCCGGCTTGGATTTGGCAAGCGCGATGAATTCTTTCAGGTTGTTGGCTGGCAGATTGGCGTTGATGACATACAGGCTGGGCACCTTGGCCAGCAGCGAAATCGGTTTGAAATCCTTATTGGTGTCAAACGGCAGCTTGTCAAACATAAAGGGGTTCACGGCAAACGTACCGACGTGCCCGAGGATGAGGGTGTGGCCATCGGTCGACGCCGCGCACTCCTGCATGGCAATGTTGCCGCTGGCACCGGGCTTGTTTTCAACAAAGACGGACTGACCCAGAGTTTTGCTGAGTTCATTCGCGGCGGAGCGGGCCACGATCTCTGAACTACCGCCGGGCGCAAAAGGTACCAACAGGCGTATCGGTTTGGTTGGCCAGGCTGGTTGGGCGATGGCGGGCAGCAGGCTTGCGGCGGCCAGCGCGCTGCCCGTTCGCAAGCCGAATTGCATCACCTGGCGCCGTGACGCTCGCGAGCTGGAAGGGATCATGGTGGGCTTCTCTGGTGGTCGTTAACAGCTTTTCAGCAGGAACCCCAATATACGACGCCGAGTCCGCTCAGCACGCGGGTACAGTCCCTGACGCCGATCAGAAAATCGATTAAAATGTACAAAAATACCAAATTTGTACAAATATGCGCACTGTTCCATTGAGTGAATTCCGAGCCAATGCGTCCGCCATGATTGATCTGGTCGAGCGGGGCGAAACCGTGCGCATCCTGCGTCATGGCAAGCCCGTCGCGGAACTGGTGCCGGCCAGGCCGGACGAGCCGGCAAAAGTGCCGAGCTGGAAGCGGCCGATCACGCCCCTGAACATCGTT
>JANOLL010000077.1:0-6027 GCA_031419775.1 Polaromonas sp.
TGCCGGCTCCCGCTGGACGACAGTGCCCGAATGACGCTGGGAAGGTTTCTATTTCTGGGTGGGCAAGATATACGCCGCCAATGTCGGCTGTTTAGTGCCCCTTTTGTGCCCAGCTACGCCCTGAAATCTCTGCTTGCGTCCGGCTATTGACTGAGTAAGGGTGACGCCCTTGTCATTGCGTCAAGGGCGCTCTTGAATTGCGGTGCAAGGGAAGCAACAATTGCGCCTTTTGCGCCACTCGAATGCAATCTTTCATATGCTGCTCACCAAAGTAGCGAATGGCCGCAAACCCCACAGCCGCTGAGACCAGCTGCCCAGCGAAGGGAATGAATTTGGTCAATCGCTTGGTGGTCATCCGCACGCCGATTTTGGTGGCCGCCTGCAGAACCATATCCCGGCTGATCAATTTGCCGATCAAGATGGAGCCCACCAGGTTGATGGCTTTTTGAACCTGCTCGCGTTTTTTGGGGTCCAGCTTGTCGAGCTGGGCAGGGCTCAAGCCAAATTCCTGATTGATCTCTGGAATAAGCCTGGAAAGCAGCGCGGCATCAACCGCCCAATCCAGTCCCGGCACGGGCACTGCGCTCGCGGCCGCAGCAACCAGGGCGCGCTTGTTGAGCAGTTTGCGACTCCGCCGAACTGCGGCAGTCAGGGCGTCGTCGCCATCGGCCATATGCATGGCATTGGGCATGGTGAACCTTTCGGTTGGAGAGCCTAACCGTCCTAATTCGGGAGCTTAGCCCGAATACCGCAAAAGACTGCTGCAGCGACCCTTTCCCCTCACGCCGTTGCGGTTTCAATTTGTTCAGACAGTTCCAGCCAACGTTCTTCCAGGGCGGCAAGATCGGCGTCAATCACCTTCAGCCGTTTGCCGGTCGTTGCCATTTCCAGCGGGTCTCTGGTAGTGCCGAGCAAGGCTTGAAGACTGTCTTTTTCGCCATGGAGCGCCTGCATGGTGCTGTCGATTTTTTCAAGTTCCTTGCGCAGCGGTTTGGCGGCATCGGTTTTGCCTGGCGATGCCTTTTTTGAAGAAGTTAATGTGCTTGTAGCGTCCGTACTACGGACGATATGTGCTATGTTATCGATAGTATTCTGACTGACAGGTGCGGCTGGCCCAGCGGATTTTTTGGCCTCCTCTCGCTGGCGCTTGGCGTGATCCAGCAAATACTTCTGGTAGTCGTCGAGGTCGCCGTCGAACGGCGCAACGCCGCCTTGCGACACCATCCAGAACTCGTCGCATACCGCTCGAAGCAGTGCGCGGTCATGGCTGACCAGCATCACCGTGCCTTCAAACTCATTGAGCGCCATCGACAGCGCCTCACGGGTGGCCAGGTCCAGGTGGTTGGTGGGTTCGTCCAGCAGCAGCAGGTTGGGGCGCTGCCAGACAATCATGCACAGCACCAAGCGGGCTTTTTCCCCACCGCTCATGCTGCCCACGGCTTGCTTGACCATGTCGCCGCTGAAGTTGAAATTGCCAAGAAATGCCCGCAAATCCTGTTCACGCGTCGGCTGGTTCCCCATCTTGCCAGCCGCAGTGACTTCTTTGACCAGGCGGATCATGTGTTCCAGCGGGTTGTCAGCTGGGCGCAGCACGTCGAGTTCCTGCTGGGCAAAGTAACCAATGTTCAGGCCCTTGCCTTCGGTCATGTCGCCGCTAATCGGCGCCAGCGCCCGGGCCACGGTTTTAACCAATGTGGATTTGCCTTGCCCGTTGGCACCCAGAATGCCGATGCGCTGGCCCGCGAGCACCGACTTGCTGACGTTCTGCACAATCACTGTCGGTGGTGTGCCGGCCGGCGCATCGTCTGGTGCGGGGTAACCAAAGTAGGCGTTCTGCATCGCCAGCATGGGGTTCGGCAGGTTGGCCGGCTCCTTGAACTCGAAAGTGAAATCAGCCTCGGCCAGCAGCGGCGCGATTTTTTCCATGCGGTCGAGTGCCTTGACGCGGCTTTGCGCCTGCTTGGCCTTGCTGGCTTTCGCCTTGAAGCGTGCAATGAACTTTTGCAGGTGGGCGATCTTGTCCTGCTGCTTAGAAAACGCGGTTTGCTGCAGCGCCATCTGCTCGGCGCGCAGGTCTTCGAACTTGCTGTAGTTGCCGCTGTAGCGCGTGAGCTTCGCGCTTTCGATGTGCACCGTCACGTCCGTGACCGCATCCAGAAACTCCCGGTCATGACTGATGACCAGCATCGTGCCCTGGTAGCGCTTAAGCCACGCCTCCAGCCAGACCAATGCATCCAGGTCCAGATGGTTGGTCGGCTCGTCGAGCAGCAGCAGATCAGACGGGCACATCAGTGCGCGGGCCAGTTGCAGACGCATGCGCCAGCCGCCTGAAAAGCTGTTGACCGGATTGTCAAGTTCCGAGACCTTGAAACCCAGACCCAGAATCAAGGCCTGGGCGCGCGCCTGGGCGTCATGTGCGCCCGCGTCGTACAACTCCATGTAGGCATGCGCCATGCGGTCACCGTCGCCGCTTTCCTCGGACGCTGCCACTTCAGCCTGCGCCGCCAGCAAGACCACGTCGCCTTCAATCACATAGTCGGTGGCACTTTGCTCGGTTTCGGGCATGTCCTGCGCGACCTGAGCCATACGCCATTGCGCCGGGATGAAAAACTCGCCTCCGTCCTCATGCAGCGAGCCGTTGAGCATGGCAAACAGCGACGACTTTCCCGCACCATTGCGTCCCACCAGGCCAATGTTTTCACCCGGGTTCAGAGTGACCGATGCGCTGTCAAGAATCACTTTGGCGCCACGGCGCAGCACCACGTTTTTAAGGGTAATCATTTAAAACAAACAGATTCAAGAAAATTAGCATGGCCGCCAGGCACACGGCGTGACGCGCGATGCCTGGAAGAGAAGCCAGTCAGGTTCAGCCCAACTGTTCCCGTGTCAGCAACAGGACCTGATCACTGCCAGCGCTGGTTTCAAACCAGAGTGGCTCCAAATGTGGAAAAGCGCGCCCAAAATTCTCGCGCTCATTGCCGATTTCCAACACCAATACCGCATTTTCGTTCATTTGAGCGGCGACCGTCAGAAAAAGGCCGCGAATGAAATCCATGCCATCGCTTCCGCCCAACCTATTGCCGTCCAGCGCCAAGGCGGGTTCAGCTCGGAATTCAGCCGGCAGCGCAGCCATGCTGGCGGCATTCACATAAGGCGGATTACACAAAATCAGATCGTATTTTTCAGCGCAGGCGGCTAGGCCGTCCGACTCGATCAGCGTGACGCGGCTTTCCAGCTGATGCCGATCCAGGTTAATCCGCGCAACGGCCAGCGCGTCCACGCTGATGTCAGCCGCATCGACCAGCACTTCCGGATACGTCATCGCGGCAAGAACGGCCAAGCTTCCGTTTCCGGTACACAAATCGAGCACGCGTTTCGTGTCTTCACTGAGCCACGGGTCAATGCTGCCGTCTGCCAGCAACTCGGCAATCAAGGAACGTGGAATGATCACCCGCTCATCGACATAAAACGGCACGCCCATCAGCCAGGCCTCTTGCGTGAGGTAGGCAGCCGGTTTGCGGGTGCTGATGCGTGCTCCTAAAAGAGTAGCTACCTGCGCTTGTTCTGCCTGGGCTACCGGCCTATTTGATAAAGAATCGAGGTCGTCCAGCGGTAAACCCAGGCGCCACATGACGAGCCAGGCCGCCTCGTCAAAGGCATTGGTGGTGCCCTGACCGAAGCCGTTTTGAAAGGTCAGCCCGGCGGCTTCCAGCTGCGCGGCGGAGGCCTCGATCAGTTCAAGTACCGTCACTGCGACTCTGGATTCCGGCCAGGCGCTCCAGCACGCCCTTGTAGATGTTTTTCAGCGGGTCGAGCGAGCTGACCAATACATGGTCGTTGATCTTGTGGATGGACGCGTTGATGGGTCCAAACTCGAGCACCTGCGGGCAGATTTTGGCGATAAAGCGCCCGTCGCTGGTGCCGCCGGTGGTGGACAACTCGGTCACCACACCGGTTTCAAGCTTTATGGCACCGCGCATGGCCTCCACCAGTTCGCCAGGGGTGGTCAAAAAGGGCAGGCCACCTATCGTCCATTTCAGATCGTAATCAAGCTGGTGGGCGTCGAGCACCGCTTGTAGGCGCTGTTGCAGGCTCTCAGGTGTCGATTCGGTACAAAAGCGGAAGTTGAAGTCCACCACCAGTTCGCCGGGGATGATGTTGGACGCGCCGGTGCCGCCGTGAATATTTGACACCTGCCAACTGGTGGCCGGGAAGAACGCGTTGCCCCGGTCCCATTCGGTCGCCACCAGTTCGGCCAAGGCAGGTGCAAACAGATGCATCGGATTTTTCGCCAGATGCGGGTAAGCAATATGGCCTTGTACGCCCTTGACGGTCAGCTTGCCGCTCAGGGTGCCGCGCCGGCCGTTTTTAATCATATCGCCCAACTGGTGGACGGAGGTCGGTTCACCGACGATGCAGTAATCAAGTGCTTCGCCACGGCCCTTGAGCCGCTGGCACACCACCGCAGTCCCGTCGGTAGACGGGCCTTCCTCGTCACTGGTGATCAAAAAGGCGATCGACAAACCCGGCTGCGGGTGTTCGGTTAGAAACTCTTCAACCGCGACCACCATGGCAGCAATCGAAGTCTTCATGTCGGCCGCGCCACGTCCGTACAAGTGGCCGTCCCGATGGCTGGGCGTAAAGGGGTGGCTGTGCCACTGGTCCAGCGGACCGGTGGGCACCACATCGGTATGGCCGGCAAACACCAAGGTTTTGACGGTCGGCAGATTTGCTATTGAATAAATAGCAGATTCCGTAGACGATTCGGGCGCTGCAGGCCTGAAACCCTTGAATTTTGCCCACAGGTTGCTGACCCGGAAGTGCTCTGGCCCGTCCAGTGTGATCTCGCAATCAAAACCCAGACGGGTCAGCCTGTCGGCGATGATGCGTTGGCAATCGGCATCGTGGGGTGTGACCGACTGGCGCGAGATGAGTTGTTCGGCCAGTTGCAGCGTGCTTGACATCAGTGTTTCACATCCAGCGTGATTTCTGTGAACGAAGGTTCTTCGTCCTGCTCCTCTTCTGCCGTCGCCGCAGCGGCTTTCGCCGCAACATGAAAGTCGTTTTCCAGGCGCCACATCAGATTGGTAGGCGAATCAGCGTGCAGGATGCCTTCCTTGCGGCTGACAACACCAGCAGCAATCATTTTGGCGATGTCCTGCTCAAAGGTCTGGGAACCCTCGGCCATGGACTTCTCCATCGCTTCCTTGACGCCCGAGAAGTCGCCTTTTTCAATCAGTTCGGCAATCAGTTTGGTGTTGAGCATCACTTCTACGGCTGGCGTGCGGCTGCCCCCTTCGGTACGCAGCAAGCGCTGCGACACGATGGCTTTAAGGGCCGCTGACAGGTCGCCAAGCATGGTGTTGCGCACTTCGACCGGGTAAAAACTCAAAATGCGGTTCAGCGCCTGATAGCTGTTGTTGGCGTGCATGGTCGCTAGACACAGATGCCCGGACTGCGCATAGGCAATCGCTGCGGACATGGTTTCACGGTCGCGAATCTCGCCAATCAGAATCACATCCGGTGCCTGCCGCAAGGCGTTTTTTAGCGCCACCTGCAGAGATTGCGTGTCGCTGCCCACTTCGCGCTGGTTAACCACCGATTTTTTGTTGACAAACAAAAACTCGACCGGGTCTTCAATCGTCAGGATATGGCCGGTGGTGGTGGCATTGCGGTAGTCCATCATGGAGGCCAGCGTGGTGCTTTTGCCCGCGCCGGTGGCACCCACCATCAACAGCAAACCGCGCTTTTCCATGACCAGATCGGCCAAAACGGCTGGTAATTTCAGGCTTTCAAGGAGCGGGATGTCGGCGGGAATATAGCGTATGACTGCAGCATAGGTGCCACGCTGCCGGAAGCCGCTGATGCGAAAGTTGCCCAGCCCGTCAACCGCCAGCGCCATATTCAGCTCGCCGATTTCTTCGAGTTCTTCGATGCGCTTGGGCGGCAGCATCTCGGCCAGCAGATTGCGCGGCGCATCGGCCGGCAAAATCTGGCTGTTGATCGGAACGGCCTGCCCATTGATCT
>JANOLL010000078.1:0-1563 GCA_031419775.1 Polaromonas sp.
CAACAATCATGGCGCAACGTGCAGTTGGCTGGGGTCCAGCACTATAAAACGCGCGAATCGGCCTTTTTTTCGGTCCCCGTCATCGCTGACGATCACAATTTTCGGCACACCGTCGATCAAGGCCGGGCTGATACCTTCGGCCCGCTCAAAACCCCGCAAACCCGGTACTGTCACACGGCGCGCCGCATCGCCTGGCTGACCACCCCACAACCAAAGCCCGAAGGCTGCGTCCTCGCGTGAAGCCGGGCCGCTAATGACCAGATAGCCCTTGAGCGAGTCGATGAAGGACAGGCCGCGTATCCCCTGCCCGCCAAGATTCAATGCCTGCAAGTTCGCAGCAATCCGGGGTTCCTCGCCGGAGTCAAAGCAAGCCGATGGATTGTCTATGCTGGCAATGAGGGCATTTCCCTGCTGCAAGGGGCTGCGGAAACCCAGCAACAGCCGCAGCCGGTCTGGCGTGATCTCTAGCCCCTCGATGTTGAGCCCACTCCCCGACTTGGCGTCTTCCACCAGCGCTGCGGCCGCAAGCACCGGATGCGCCGCGATCAAGGCGCGCCGGAGTCCACCGACCACAACCGGCTCCAGCACACGGTCTTGCTCGATCCGGAACCGGGCCAATTTTTCGCGCGACTTTTTCTCCTTACCGTCATCGTCGCGCGAATGCGAGGTGACGGCGTAAAGATACCCCTGGCTATCTGCGGCCAGACCCTCCAGGTCGTCCAGGTTCCAGATGGCATCGCCACCCTGAAACCAACCCGGGCCGATGGACACCTGCTTGACCACGCCACTGGCGTTGAGGGTGACCAGGCTAAAGGAATGCTGCTTCTCATCTTCAAGCACCAGAAAGCGGCCATCTGGCAGCTGCTGGATGGCGGACGGTTCAAAAAGGCCGGTCAACGGCAGAAAGTTGGGGGTGGTCACATTCATCATCCCATTCAGTCATCAAACAGGCGCTGCTGAATAATGCGCTCATGCTGCTGATGAAAACCATTTCTCGCTACCTTCTAGGCCTTTTTTTTATAGCGGCTGGACTCAACCACTTCTGGCACACCGCGTTCTATGTCGCCATGATGCCGCCGTATTTGCCCTGGCATCTTGAGTTCGTTTATGCCAGTGGCATAGCGGAAGCGGGTCTCGGTGCGTTGGTGCTTTTCAAGCGCTGGCAGCTTGTCGCTGCATGGGGTCTGATCGCACTGTCCATCGCGGTTTTTCCGGCCAATCTGCACATGGCATTGCATCCCGAACTGTTCCGGCAGTTCACGGCTACCGGTTTGTGGCTGCGCCTGCCACTACAGGCCGTGGTGATCGCGTGGGCGTACTGGTATACCCGACCAGATACGGTAGCACGTGCGACTGACAGGGCTTGAGGCAAACGGAATTCAACCTGCCCTGCCCGAACGCCTGGTGCAGCGGGCGCGGGCCAACTGCAATTCAATGCAGGCGGATGTCCTGCTGCTTGCGCCGGGTCGATTGACCACCCTGAGACGATGTGGGAACCGTGCGCGCGTCAGCTACTTCTTGCGCGATTTGCGATGCGCTTGTCAAGGTCGTGCCCACTGCCTC
>JANOLL010000079.1:0-8191 GCA_031419775.1 Polaromonas sp.
GGCGATCAGGCTTTCACCACGGTGGCGGAGTCCAAGTGCGCACTGGTCAAGAAGTAATCAGAAAATAAAAACGGGGAAGCACGAGGGTTCACCACAGCCGGTCATGCCTGCATGACCGGCTGGTTGATGAAGTCCCACCCGTTCACGGTGTATTACTAGGTTCTCATGGAAATATTCGGTATCCCCCTTCAAGCCTTTTTGGGTCAGTTGCTGCTGGGCCTGGTCAATGGCGCTTTTTACGCCATGTTGAGCCTGGGGTTGGCCGTCATCTTTGGCCTGCTGGGCATTGTCAACTTTGCCCATGGTGCGCTCTACATGCTGGGGGCGTTCGCGGCCTGGATCATGCTCGACTTGCTGGGCATCAATTACTGGGCGGCACTGATATTGGCGCCGCTTATCGTCGGCGCCCTAGGCGTGGTGATTGAGCGGCTTTTCCTGAAGCATCTGTACAAGCTCGATCCGCTATATGGCCTGCTCCTGACGTTTGGCCTCTCGCTGATTGCGGAAGGCATTTTCCGCGAGCTCTATGGTGTTTCAGGCCAGACCTATAACGTCCCCGAACTGCTGTCGGGCGCGACCAATTTGGGCTTTATGGTCATGCCCAACTACCGCGCCTGGGTGGTACTCGTATCGCTGGTGGTGTGCCTAGGCACCTGGTTCCTGATCGAGCGCACCCGGCTAGGCGCCTACTTGCGCGCCGGTACCGAAAATGCGCCGCTGGTTCAGGCGTTCGGCGTGAACGTTCCGCTGATGGTGATGCTGACTTACGGTGCCGGTGCCGCACTGGCGGCGCTGGCCGGCGTGCTGGCAGCGCCCATCATTCAAGTCAATCCGTTGATGGGTTCGAACCTGATCATTGTGGTGTTTGCCGTGGTGGTGATCGGCGGCATGGGGTCGATTTTGGGCTCCGTCATCACCGGGCTGGGCCTGGGGGTGATCGAGGGCATGACGCGGGTGTTTTATCCCGAAGCATCCAACATCGTGGTGTTTGTGATCATGGTGATTGTGCTGATGGTCAAGCCCGCCGGGCTCTTCGGCAAGGAGGCCTGAGCCATGAACGACACCATCAAGACACCTGCGACTGACATGGCCACGCCCCCATCCGGAAAACTGGTGACCCGCGCCACCCAAGTCACTCGCATCACTTACCTGGTGCTGCTGGCCCTGGCGCTGGCAGCGCCCTTCCTCGGGCTCTATCCGGTCTTTGTGATGAAGCTGCTGTGCTTCGCACTGTTTGCTTGCGCGTTTAACTTGCTGCTCGGCTTTACCGGTCTGCTGTCTTTTGGGCATGCCGCATTTTTTGGCTCCGCTGCTTACGTCACCGGCTGGTTTATCAAGGCCCAAAACTGGACGCCTGAGTTGGCCCTGCTTGCCGGGGCCGTGGCTGCTGGCTTGATCGGTTTGCTGGTGGGCGTCGTGGCGATCCGCCGGCAGGGTATTTACTTTGCGATGATCACGCTGGCCATCGCGCAGATGGTTTACTTTGTCTGCTTGCAGGCGCCGTTCACTGGTGGCGAGGATGGCCTTCAGGGTGTGCCCCGTGGCAAGCTGTTTGGTGTGATTTCGCTCGAATCCGACATCAACCTCTACTACCTGGTGGTAGCCATTTTTGTGCTGTGCTTTGTATTTATCTCGCGCATCGTCAGCTCGCCTTTTGGGCAGGTGTTGAAGATGATTCGCGAAAACGAACCCCGAGCCATCTCGCTGGGCTACCAGGTGGATCGCTACAAATTGCTGGCTTTTGTATTGTCGAGCGCGCTGGCTGGCCTGGCCGGGTCCATGAAAACACTGGTGATGGGATTCGCCACCTTGTCGGACGTGCACTGGTCAACCTCTGGCGAAGTCATTTTGATGACGCTGCTCGGAGGCGTTGGGACCTTCTTTGGACCCGTCATGGGGGCTGGCATTGTGATCTCGCTGCAAAACCTGCTGGCCGACAAAGTCGGCTCATGGGTCACCGTGATCATCGGGGTCATATTTGTGGTCTGTGTCCTGGCGTTTCGCAAGGGTGTGGTCGGCGAGTTGCAGGCCTACCGGGAGCGTCGCCGCTTGGCCGCCTTGCCACCGGCCGGCACCTGACACCTGACGACGACTCCTCGCCGCCGCATTATGGCAAATTGAGCGTATCAGGGGCCATCCGTCGACAGCGCGCAGCTGACATGTTGCGGCCTGACACTCTGCCCTTGTAGGTCAGCTACAGACTGAATCGTGATCTGGGGCTGCGCGGCACACACCTGGCCAAAAATGGTGGCAAAGGCAATATCTGCCGCATCGCGTCCGGTACAAAAACGAACAAAACCCATCGGCACCGCGGTGCCGGACGGATCAAAAATATACCAGCGACCCGACCCTGGCGTTATCCCATCCGACAGATAGACCTCCACATAGGCGTGGAAATCTGGCGGACCCAGCGCCGGGCTGGCGCCATAGTCCATCCCGCTGACCATACGTGCCGGCAGATTGACAGCACGGCACAGCGCAATCATCAGGTGTGCAAAATCGCGGCAGACACCCGTCCGCTCGACCAAGGTGTCCAACGCTGAGGTGTTGCTGTTACTGGTGTTGCCCTGAAACCTCACATGTTGCTGGACCCATTTGCAAATCGCCTCGGCGCGACCGTAGCCTGGCAACATCTGACCAAACTCGAAGTTGGCCAGGCTCAGGAGCCGATCAGACTGGCAGTAACGACTGGGATAGAGATAGGGCAAGACGGCTGCAGGAAGATCGCGCGGACTCAGTTCCTGCAAGTCATCTGGCCGCGCTTCAAAGTGGGTCAGTTCAAGCACCGCGGTGTAGCCCACCATGAGCGCGCCCCGTACAGCGCGTAGCCGCATGAAACGCCCCTGCGTGCAGGGGTCGGTATCAAAGCTGGGCTCCAGGCCTGGGCTCAGTTGCAACAACTCGCTGACGACCCGTTGCCGCGAGGTATGCGCCGCCTGGATGCTAAAAATAAAGTCGCAGCTCGCGTCAAGCACCTCGTAACGAAGTTGGGTCGACAACTCGAGCTTGACCATGGCGCACCTTTCTCAAAAGCTTGATTAAGCCATTGGAAAGCCGCTCGAAATACCCGGTTTGGAGGTTTGCGAAATGGGCCGGTGGCGATCGCCTGCGGCCGCCGACAGGGGACCGGCCTAACAACCTACAGCCGGTTTTGGGGCCAGGCAGGCCCGCACTTCACAGTACCTTGACCGCTCGCCCAATAAATTGAATCGGACCGGTCGGCCGATTGACTGGCGACCCATTGACTGGCTCCAGCGTCAGCTCAAACAGCTGGTTGGCCTGCAGCGGTGGCAGTTTGTCCAGCGGGACATGCAGGGTCTGTCCAGGTTTGACCAGACCCAGGGACACCGGGCCGCTCCAGTTGTCGCCCTTGGTCCAAAATTGCAATGATTTTTCAGCCGGTACCTCCGCGAGCCCCAGCGGCGTCAGGCTCAGCTGCTTGGCGCTGCTGGCCTGCACCACCCAGCCAGGGGATTTGTCTTGCGGCGCGACCAGCACCACTAGGTATTGCGGCGCGGGCGGGCTGGCCCCCATGCGCGTCACCAGCACAGCCGCCAGCACCGCTGCAGCAGCAAAACCGGTTCCTGCCAGTCCTCGCCAGAGCTGCAGATTACTCCACCAATCCTGCCAAACTGAAGCTTGACTAACGCGACCTGCCGGAGCAGGCCGGACCATCTCGGACGCAGCCTGGTCAACACTTTGCAAACTGCTTTCGATGCGCTGCCACAACTGCAGAGGTGGCTCGACCGGATCTGCCAGTGCGGTGAGCGGTAGCAGCTGCTCCTCCCAGCGCTGCACCGCGACGCGCAAGGGCGCATCGCCCGGCAGCCGCACTTCTACATCACGGCGGCTGGCCGCAGAAAGGGTGCCCAGTACATAGTCGCCGGCCAGCTCATCGCGAGCTTCATCCCGGTTGTCTCCAGCAGGTGCGTTCATGTCATGCACTCCCGCAAGCTACGCATGCCGCGCTTGATCCAGGCCTTGACGGTCCCCAGCGGAGTTTGCATGCGCTCGGCAATTTCGCCATGCGAGCAGCCGTCGAGGTAGGCGTACAGAATGCAGTTGCGCCGTGCCGGCTCGAGCCGGGTCAGGCAATCTCGGAGTTTGCCCAGACCGGCAGGCAATTCATATGCGTGGGCCATTTGGTGATGCGAATCGCTTGAGGACTCGGCGTCGAGCGCCTCTGCAGTTTCTTCGTCAACCGACACTTCACGCGCGCCATTTCGGACGGCGTTGAGTGCCAGATTGCGCGTCACACTGTACATCCAGCCACGACCCGATCCCCGTACCGCATCGAAACTGCCAGCCTTGGTCCAGATGGTCACGAATGTGTCGTGCACGATGTCTTCAGCCAGTTGCCGCTGTCGCACGATGCGCAATGCCACACCCAGCAGGTAGCGGCCTTCCCGCAGGTACAAATCCTGGAATGCCTGGCGGTCACCCCGTGCACAGGCATACAGTGCCAACTCATGGTTGAAGGCTTCGCTGGCGTCTGGCGAGGGCGGCGTGGTCATCGCGGTGGAGTCCATCAGCATGTAAGGTGCAGTCTCTCTGCCCGGCTAACGCAGCCAGGCGAGAGATATTGGCCCATGACAGTAGTTAAAGAAGGCCTGGCGAAAGGCATCGTCATCCTCATGTCCATCATCCGTGACAGTGCCACCATGCTGTGCACCGCCAATGGTGGTCCATTGCGCTAAAAAATCAGGCGGCTTTATAGAAGATGTAATCGGCCTGGTACTTGACGATTTCTTTCGTGCCTTTGTTAGCAGGGCTGCACGCGCTGCTGGGCGCCACACCGCCTTTGAGGGCGACGCGCTGGATATAGGTCACGCCCGTCATGACACCTGAACCCATGGCCGGATTGGCCTTGACCAGTTGGAGCGGCAGGTTGCCGGCACTGGAGGGCGCCACGGCAAGCTGGGTAGCCGTCAGTTTGGAGCCGTCCATGGATTCCCATGTGGCTGGCGGGCCGTAGTATTTGCCAACCTGTTTGCCATTGCGGTCATTGAGCACCGCGCTGGGACCGACAAACACCCACTCGGTCATTCCAGGGGCATTGGCTTTGTCGCGGCACTCATAAGTGATCTCGCCGATTCCTACGGTTTCCATAGCCACTTTGTTGCCGGCTGGCACTTTGATTGCATCAGGTAAAGCAGCTTGCGAGAACGTAGGTGCCATGGGCATCATGGACCCGCAGGCGCTCAGCAAAGCAGCGGCGGCCACAGCGGACAATATGGAAATGTGCTTGATAGACATGAAAAAGCTCCCAATAAAGAAGTGAAACACGTTAGGAAAAACAAATGAGGCAACGTTTTTGCCGCTGCTGATGCTACTACACGCCAAATTTACATTTGGATGCAGCCACACGCAAATATTTTTGCTTTCACTTTGGCTTGGCGTCCATCATTTACCGAGCGGGGCGCCGCTAGCCAGCGGGCGCGGCGATTATTTATCAACCCGCCGGGCGTCTGATCTCTCCAAGCGCTGCCCTGCTGTCCAAGCTGCCCCGATCCGCGCTTAGCTTACCCGCACAAACTTCGCGACTGAAGGAATCCCGGCCGAGTCTAATACGAAGAGCATGTAGTAGCCTGCAGGCACCAGTGACGACGACGCTGGCACAGTGGCCGTCAGGCCATTGGTGAGTGCCTGCGTCACCTGCACTTGCCTCAATAGGCTATCTTCAAGCCACGGAAATCGATCAGGGCGCCGGTGTCCTCGGGCCTCAGCTCAGCCATCACCCGTAACAAGTCGGTTGCCGCTTCGGCGGGTGGACGCACATTGAGACCCGCTTTGGCAAAAGGCTGACTCAAGGTCGTGTCAACCGTTCCGGGATGGAGCGCTACGCAAATGCTCTGCTTGTTACGCCGCGTCAGTTCAATCGAGGCGGTTTTAACAAGTTGGTTCAAAGCCGACTTGGCCGCGCGGTAGCCGTACCAGCCGCCCAGGGCGTTGTCGCTGATGCTTCCGACCTTGGCAGAGATAAACCCAGCGACACAGCGCCCCTGTTTAGGAAAAAGCGGCAAAAAATGCTTCATCACCAGTGCCGGGCCCAAAGTGTTGATGGCAAACGCATGCTGCAGATAAGTTGCATCCAAGTGGGTAAAGCTGCGCTCGGGCTGCCCTGCCTCGCCGTGCAAAAAACCAGTGGCAACCACCAGCAACTGCAGTGACTGGTCCGAGCTGGTGCAGTGTTCTGCCACAAACTGTGCAGCAGCCTTCAGACTGGCCTCGTTGCCGTAATCTACCGCTGGCAGGCTCCGGCGGCCCAGGCCGATGACCTCTGAAAAATCGCCACTCTGCCGCAGCCGTGCAGTCAGGGCAGTGCCAATACCGCCCCCTGCGCCAATGACTACCGCCAGGCCTGTAGCCTGTGATGCATGATTTAAGTCAGTCATAATTTGCTATATTTTTAATAGCTAGTTAGGCAATATTTATAAGGGCTAGAAGGATTTTTAACGTTAAAAATGAAGCTTTTTCAGGCCTCATACCTCATCCATGAAACGCACTTTGACGCTTTTGCCCTTGACGCCGCCATGGGCCAGCTTTTGCTGGGCCTTGTCGGCAAGGTTCCGGGCCACCGCTACATAGGTAGAAAACTCGTTGACGTTAATCTTGCCGACCTGTTCGCGTGTGAAGGCGGGCACATTACCCGCGTCACCCGTCAGCGCGCCCAGCACGTCACCCGCGCGGATTTTCTCCTTGCGCCCGCCAACGATTTGCAGCGTAACCATGGGGGGCAGCAGCGGGTCGTTGCTGGCGGATGTCAGTTCAGACAGCTTGTGCCAGGGCGATTCGGTTTTTTGCAGCTGCTCGATTTTGCCGACATACCCCATCTCGTCCATGCTGACCAGGCTGATGGCCCAGCCTTCCTCGTCGGCGCGGCCGGTGCGGCCAATGCGGTGAATATGCACTTCGGCGTCAGGCGTGACATCGACATTGATGACCATTTCGAGCTGGTTGATGTCCAGCCCGCGTGCCGCCACGTCGGTTGCCACCAGCACCGAGCAGCTGCGGTTTGAAAACTGCACCAGTACCTGGTCACGCTCGCGCTGCTCGAGTTCGCCAAACAGGGCCAGCGCACTGAAGCCGTTTTCCCGGAGGTAGGCAACAAGTGCTCTGCATTGGGATTTGGTGTTGCAAAACGCCAGCGTGCTGGCCGGGCGATAGTGCCGCAGCACCTGTGCCACTGCGCCCAGGCGGGCTTCGTCATGGTCGCTTTCGGGTACTTCATACCAGCGCTGCTGGATTTTGGTTTTTTCATGCTGCGCCTGCACCGTGATGGTTTGCGGCGTTTTCATGAACTGCTGGCTAATTTTGGCGATGCCCTCGGGGTAGGTGGCTGAAAACAGCAGGGTCTGGCGCTCTTTGGGGCACTGTTTTGCGACGGTCGCAATATCGTCAAAAAAGCCCATGTCCAGCATGCGGTCAGCTTCGTCCAGCACCAGGGTGTTCATGGCGTCAAGCTTCAAATGGCCGCGCGCCAGGTGGTCCATGATGCGGCCCGGCGTACCGACCACGATGTGCGCGCCGTTTTCCAGGCTGGCGGTCTGGTTGCGCAGCGGCACACCGCCGCACAGCACCACAACCTTCACGTTTTCTTCAGCCCGCGCCAGGCGGCGGATTTCAGTCGCCACCTGGTCGGCCAGCTCGCGTGTGGGGCACAGCACCATGGCCTGCACCGCAAAACGCCGCGCATTGAGGTTGGCCAGCAGCGCAATGCCGAAGGCGGCAGTTTTGCCGCTGCCAGTTTTGGCCTGCGCGATCAGGTCCTTGCCCAGCAGCGCCACCGGCAGGCTGGCCGCCTGAATCGGCGTCATGCTTGTGTAGCCCAGCTGACTCAGGTTGGCCAACACATGGGCGGGCAGGGAGAGGGACGCGAAGTTGGAACCGGCGGAGGGGGAAGCAGAGGAAGATGTCATGGGGCGATTATCGTGACTTGGTTTTCAGCCTGCCTCAAGGCACGCCACTAAACTGTTTGCCCCAGCACTTTTTGGTCGACGTCAAACCCCATGCCCTTGAACCTCACCGCCCACGCCCCCCTTGTCGAACGCATCGGCGCCCACGCGCTGCCTTTGTTCCTGGCGGCGTTGGCGGTGCTGTTGCTGGGGGTGGCTGGCGTGTGGACGCTGGCCCGCCGCTATGCGGTGCCGCGTGACGACTCCGCACTGCCGCCCGGCGCCTACTTGCTGGT
>JANOLL010000080.1:0-1898 GCA_031419775.1 Polaromonas sp.
GTCCTGCGTCGCGGCCATCACCGAGCCACTTGCAGCCAGCGCACCCATCACCAGGGCTAATTTTTTGATTGTCTTGTTCATGGTCATTCCCTCGTCAAATAATGAGTCAGATGGGTCGACTCGCACCGTGTAAACACCCAACCTGAAAAACAATTTTGTCTGTTTTCGAGTTGTTGAATCAATAATAACATATTTATCAATATTATCAAATTAAGTTATCAAATTAAACAAAATGTAGTTTTTTCACGACGCGCTTCGTATGCGTTTTGACAGGCTGCACCCACGTCGACGCCCGCTGACCAGACGGGCACACATCGGAATGGAATGCTAAATTTGGTTAACTGCTCCAGCTTTGGACGCCCCGACCTTAAAATGCGGCTTCCCTCCGGTAGGCACCTGTCTGTTGCGGACGGGTAACGACTTCCAACTCTTTAATTACCCAGGATAAGTAACCCATGGCCCCAGCAGCCCCCTCAATGGAAGACCGTGACGGCAAAATCTGGATGGACGGCCAGATGGTCGAGTGGCGCGACGCCAAGATCCATGTGCTGACGCACACCTTGCATTACGGTTGCGGTGCATTTGAAGGGGTCCGTGCCTACCAGCTGGCCGATGGCAGCACTGGCATCTTCAGGCTGCAAGAGCACACCGAGCGACTGTTCAACAGCGCGAAGATTTTGCGCATGAAAATTCCTTTCACGCGCGAGGAAGTCATGCAGGCGCAGCTGGATGTGGTGCGCGCCAACAAGCTGCCCAGTTGCTACATCCGCCCGCTGACCTGGATCGGCTCGCAAAAACTGGGTGTGTCGCCCAAGGGCAACCGAATTCACCTGATGGTTGCCGCGTGGCCCTGGGGTGCGTACCTGGGCGAAGAAGGCTTGAAGCGTGGCATTCGTGTCAAGACCTCAAGCTTCACGCGCCATCACGTCAACATCACCATGATCCACGCCAAGGCGGTGAGCAACTACACCAACTCGATTCTGGCCAACATGGAAGCAACCGACGAGGGCTATGACGAAGCGCTGCTGCTGGACCCGCAAGGCTTTGTCTCCGAAGGCGCGGGCGAGAACGTGTTCATCGTGCGCAAGGGCGTGGTCTATACCCCCGACGCCAGCGCCGGCGCACTGAACGGTATCACCCGCAACACCATCTTCTCGATTTGCCAGGATTTGGGCATCGAGCTGAAAGAAAAGCCTATCACGCGCGACGAGATCTACATTGCCGATGAGGCCTTTTTCAGCGGAACGGCAGCTGAAGTCACACCGATCCGCGAACTCGACCGGGTCGAGATCGGCAACCGGGGTGACGGCGGCGCACGCGGACCGATCACCGAGAAAATCCAGGCGGCCTTCTTTGATATCGTCAACGGGCGCAATCCGAAGTACGCCAGCTGGCTGGCGAAGGTGTGAGCATGGCGACCTCATCTGCCATCGAACTGCTGGCCAGCGACCTGAACCACCAGGGCGGCGTGTTCTGCCCCAATCCGAAAGCGGGCATGCAAGTCGTCAACAACCACCCAAAGGTCTACCTGGACGTGGCACGCACCGGCCAGGCCAAGTGCGCCTACTGCGGCACGGTGTACCGACTCCGGGACGGCGAACACTTCGGCGGCACGCACTGAGAACGCTGATGCGCGCGGGAGCACTCTCCGCAGACAGCGCAGCGTCCCGCTCTCTCGTCATCGCACCGCAGTGGATAGGCGACGCGGTGATGACCGAGCCATTGATGCGGCGGCTTGCGGCACGCGGAGAGCAACTGACGGTGGGTGCGCTGCCGTGGGTCGCACCGATTTACCGCGCCATGCCGCAAGTCGCTGAAGTGATTGAATTCCCGTTTGCGCATGGCGGGCTCCAGTTCAATGCCCGACGGGCAATTGCCCGTCAGCTGAGCGGCCAGTT
>JANOLL010000081.1:0-10160 GCA_031419775.1 Polaromonas sp.
GGCGGCGGCCAGGCCATCACGGTACAAGCTGACGTCGCCAGTGAGCGCGAAGTGAACGCCATGTTTGAAAAAATAGACGCCCGGTTCGGCCGCCTCACAGCGCTGGTCAACAACGCTGGCGTAGTGGACTACACCGCCCGGGTCGATGCCATCACGCTGGACCGGCTGCAACGCATGTTTGCCATCAATGTTTTTGGATCTTTTCTCTGCGCCCGGCAGGCCGTGCTGCGCATGAGCACCCGCTATGGCGGCGCAGGTGGCAGCATCGTCAACATGTCAAGCGCCGCCTCTCGCCTGGGCTCACCGGGCCAGTATGTGGACTATGCCGCGGCGAAGGGCGCCATTGACAGCTTTACCCTGGGACTGGCCAAGGAAGTCGCCAACGAGGGCATACGCGTCAATGCCGTGCGGCCGGGAATCATCGAAACCGAGATCCACGCATCGGGCGGCCTGCCAGACCGGGCCCGCGAAGTAGCGCCCATGGTGCCCATGCAGCGTGCGGGCACTGCGGCAGAAGTGGCCGAAGCCATCCTGTGGCTGCTGTCCGGGCACTCAAGCTACGCGACGGGTGCCTTGCTGGATATTGCCGGCGGACGCTGAGCTTCAATAGACCGCAGTCAGCCGCCCATCACCGGGCCTGCTGCAGCCACTGATCGATCTCTTCAATCGCTGCATCGGTCGCTGCAGTCAAAGCGCGAACGCCGCCGGCAGCGTCGGCACTCGGCGCTGGCCGCTGGGCCACCACACTGCGCTGACCGAGCAACTTTTCGCCGCTCGGCGTGACCTCGACCAACGTGGCACGCAAGCGAATCACACCCACGCTGGTGTCCGGCGCGGTGAACAGCTGGCTGAACTCTTCCAGCTCAAGCCGAAGGCGAAGCGGCAGCACCGCGTTTTGACTGCGGTTGAGCGCCAGGCCATCGCGCGCGTTGAAGACCGGTCGGCGCAAACTGAGGTGCTCCCGCAGGCGCTGGCGCACCAGTTGCGCGGGCGGGGTGCTCCAACGAGCCATGGCGTAGGGACGCAGTTGCTGCGCTTCCTGATAGGCCAGGCGGTAGAGCAGAGCGGTGTTGTCCAGCGCCCCGCCGGTACTGGTGATGTCGTCGAGGGCTAGCGGCGGCAAGGGTTGCAAGGACGCAAGGGGTGGGGCGACCGGCGCGTTGACCGACACACCCGGACCAAAGTCATAAAGTGCGGGGCGCACCGGTTTGTCGGGCAATACCGAGCAGGCGGCCAAAACCGACAGCGCCAATACCGAACAAAATACAGGCCTAGCCATTGTCTGTATTGCTTGGTGTGCTATTGAATAAATAGCATCGAACATGTGTATCAACGCTGTAGCAGTCATTTTTGTGCTCCGCTTGCAGTAAAGCCAGGCTCGCCTGGGCCGGGCACCGGCGCGCCGTTACCAAAAATCAGGGCCTGCGGGTTGTCGTCCACCGAGTTCACGGTGCGCCGCAGTTGTCGCATGGTGCGTGCCGTTTCATCGGCCACCTCGCCCAGTTTGGGCAGCGTGGCCGCACTGAAGGTTTCTACCCCGGCCGCCAAGGCCGCCCCACCCTCCGCAAGTTTGTCCAGCGGCCCCCCTTTGGCGTTGAGACGCTCGGCCGTCTTGCCAATCTCGAGCGCGGTGGCGCTGGCCTGTTCGGAAGTGGCACGCAAAGACATGACCGCCGCATCCGCGTTTTTGACAAAGGCCGGAATATTGACCTGGCCCGGACCCAATTGGGCATTCAGGATGCTGTGCAAACTGGTCGACAGCTGACTGACACTGCTGGCGGCCTGCCCGACGTTATCTAGCGCCGCCGTCATGCGCTGCTGGTTGTCGTCCGACAGCAGCTGGTTCAGGCGTTTGCTGGCCTGCTCGACCTGGTTGAAGATCATCTCGCCCTGGGTCAGCAGTTTGTCCAGGCCACCCGGTTTGAGAGGAATGCGCGGCGGATCGTCGTCGTTGGGCGTCAGTCTTTCCGATGAACCGCCGGTATCGTCGAGCTGAATGAAGCCGAGCCCGGTCACACCTTGCGACGCCACGGTGGCAAAAACTGATTTGGTCACAGGCGCGCCACGATCGATCGAAATGCGAATCAGCACATTGCCCTTGACCTTGGCATCAAACCCGATGAGCTCGACCTTGCCCACCGGCACGCCCCGAAAACGCACCAGGGCCTGAGGCTGCAGGCCGGAGATCGTTTCGCCGGTGGACATTTCATACAGGTCCCGCTGGGTGCTGTCGCGCATCAACCAGACTGCCAGCGCAGCGAGCAAAGCGGTGACGACCAACACAAAGACGCCTGCAGCCATGGCGTGGGCTTTGTTTTCCATTTTGAAAACCTTTCTGACTTCTAAACGCCGGGAGGACGGTCGCGCAACAGTGCCATCGCACGCTGACCCCGCTCCCCCAGAAAAAATTCGTGAACAAAGGGATGATCAAACGCCACCACCTCCCGGGGACTCGCATTGATGATGACTTTCTGCTCTGCCAACACCGCAATCCGGGTACTGAGCTCCAATAGCGTATCCAGATCGTGCGTGACCATGACGACGGTGAGCGCCATGTCGCGGTGCAAGGACTGCAGCAGCGTGCAGAAACTGTCTGAACTGCCTGGATCCAGGCCGGCAGTCGGCTCATCGAGCAGCAGCAGCGGCGGATCCATGACCAGGGCGCGCGCCAGTGCGACCCGCTTCACCATGCCGCCCGACAGGTCACTGGGCATTTTGTCGGCCACTTCAGGTCCAAGCCCCACCATCTGCAACTTGACCATGGCCGTGTCGCGAATCAGCGAGGGCGGTAGCACCTTGAGCTCGCGCAGGGGAAAGGCAATGTTCTCAAGCACCGTGAAAGCCGAAAACAGTGCCCCCTGCTGAAACAACATGCCGACCCGGCTGGCTGCGCCGCGCTGGCCCAGCTCGGCGGCCGGCTTGCCCAGCACCATGACATCGCCACGGGCGGGCCGCTCGAGCCCGAGCATCTGGCGCAGCAGCACGGTTTTGCCGGTGCCGGAACCCCCGACCAGCGAAAGCACCTCGCCGCGCGCGACGGTCAGGTTCAGGTCCTTGTGCACCACCGTTTCGTGATCCCCGTTCGGGAACACGGTCCAAAGCTGCTTGATCTCAACAATGGCGTCGGTCATGCTTAGCCTCATGGCTCTTTCAAGCACGGGCCGCGGGACTGGCTTCGCCAGACCGCAGGCGCAGCAGCCCCCGCGGGGGGCAGGGAGCTACACGCAGTGAGCGACCGTGGGGGCACCATCTAGATCCCCACATTCTTGAAGACCACTGCAAACAGCGCATCGACCAGAATCACAACGGTTATCGAGGTCACCACCGACGCCGTCGTGCCTTGGCCCAGGCTCTCGGTATTGGGCTTGACGCGCAGCCCAAAGTGGCAGCCGATCAGCGCAATCAGCACGCCAAAGACAACCGACTTGCTGGTGGCCAGGGTCAGATTGGCCACCTCCACTGCTGCGGGCAGGGCGTTGACGAAAAAAGACGGTGTGATGCCCATCGCGGCATTGGCTGCGATCATGCCGCCCAGCAGGGCCGCCAGCGTGGTCCACACGCTGATCAGCGGCATCACGACCGCGAGCGCCAGGGCGCGCGGCATCACCAGACGGAAACCGCGGGCAATCCCCATCACCCGCATGGCGTCGAGCTCTTCGGTGACGCGCATGACGCCAATTTGGGCGGTAATGGCAGAGCCCGACCGGCCTGCTATCAAAATAGCAGCCAGCACCGGTCCGAGCTCGCGGATCAGCGAGACACCGAGAATGTTCACAATGAACGCGTCAGCGCCAAATTGCCGCAACTGTTGCGATATCAGGTAGGCCAGCACTACGCCAATCAAAAAACCCACCAATGCGGTGATGGGCAAGGCCGTGGCGCCGATGTGGTAAAGGTGGCCAGACAGGTCGCGCCAGGGTCCCTGCTGGGGATGCCGGGCCAAGCGACCGATGTCCAGGACCAGCTGGCCTACCAGGCGCAGCATCGCCCGCAGGTGGTCGCCCACAGCCAGTGAGCGCTTGCCCAAGAGCTGCAAGGGTTCGGTCCAGTCGGCCCGGCGCTGGGGGGCAGGAACCAGCGAGAATTTTTCAACGACTTCGAGCACCGCACGCTGGTTCGGCTCCAGCACCAGGCGCTCCGGCCAAGCCCGTCCCCAGTGGTCCCACAACAGCTGCGCCCCCAGATAATCGAGTTTGTCGAGCTGCATGAGGTTCCAGCCGCTTACTGGCGCCGCACCGGAGATGCCCGGCTGGTGCCTCAGCCCCTCCAGCTGCCCGGTCAGTTCGGTCCACACCGCGTGTCGGGTCAAGCCAGCGGCGGTCCATTCGCCCCGCGCATGGAGCATGCGGCCCTCGGGCGTTTCTTGCTGTTCAATGCGGGGGGTCAATTCATCCATAAACAAGCTGGTGGCACACGGAACCCCTTTTTCGCCGGGGAGGCCACTGACCACCCTCCAGACACGGACAGGTCGGCGGCTTCCATCGTAACGCCGGAAAGGTTCTCGACCGCTGCAAAACCTTGCTGTAGAGATCGTCCTACAGCCTACTCGGTCTTCCGCTTGCATGGCATGCGGGTAGTATTGGAGGAAGGCTGTCGCGAACGAGCGCCCAAAGGGTCGTGCAAACCGCTTAACCGCCACCCCAAACAATGAAAAGACAAGACCATGCAGGACGACAACCCGATTTTTGACTACATCATCATTGGCGGCGGTACGGCGGGTTGTCTGTTGGCCAACCGGCTGAGCGCGGACGCATCGAAGCGGGTGCTGATGATAGAAGCCGGCCGCAAGGACGACTACCACTGGATCCATATTCCAGTCGGTTACCTGTATTGCATTGGCAACCCGCGCACCGACTGGCTCTACAACACCGAGCCTGACGCCGGACTGAACGGCCGGTCGCTGCGCTATCCACGCGGCAAGACACTAGGCGGGTGCTCCAGCATCAACGGCATGATTTACATGCGCGGCCAGGCCCGTGACTACGACCAATGGGCCCAGCTGACCGGTGACACCGACTGGCGCTGGGAAAACGTCCTGCCTCACTTCAAACTCCATGAAGACCATTACAAGGGACCTGACCTCATGCACGGTGCGCGAGGCACCGCGCCCGAACTGATGCAGAACAATGCCAACCCTTACCAAAAACTGTTGCGTCACCACAATGCCGGCGGCGAGTGGCGGATTGAAAAGCAGCGTCTGCGTTGGGACATTCTGGACGCCTTTGCCGCAGCCGCGCAACAAGCCGGCATTCCGCACACCCCTGACTTCAACCGTGGCGACAACGAAGGCGTAGGGTACTTTGAAGTCAATCAGAAAAACGGCTGGCGCTGGAATACCGCCAAGGCATTTTTGCGCCCGACCTGTTTTGGTCGGCCGAATTTTGAACTGTGGACCAGCGCCCACGTCAGCAAGCTGGTGATCGAAGTACAGGCAGATGGCGCGAAGCGTTGCACCGGAGTGGAGGTCTGGACCGGTGACGAGCGTGTGACCGCGCACGTCGTCGAGCGTGAGGGCAAAGGCGGTGAAGTGCTGCTGTGCGCCGGCAGCATCGGGTCACCCCAAATTTTGCAGCTCTCGGGGATTGGCCCCGCTGCATTGCTGCAGCAACACGGCATCCCGGTGCTGCAAGACTTGCCGGGTGTAGGGGCGAACCTGCAGGACCATTTGCAGATTCGTTCTATTTACAAAATTCAGGGCACCGCCAAGGGCGGACTGTCGCTCAACACCATGGCCAATTCGCTGTGGGGCAAGGCACGCATCGGGCTGGAATATGCTTTCAAGCGCAGCGGGCCGATGAGCATGGCACCTTCGCAGCTGGGGGCCTTCACGCGCAGCTCGCCCGATCAGCCCTACCCCAACATTCAATACCATGTGCAACCGCTCTCGCTCGATGCCTTCGGCGAACCGCTGCACAGCTTTAATGCGTTCACTGCCAGCGTCTGCAACCTGAACCCGACCAGTCGCGGCAGCGTGACCATCCGGAGCGGGCGTTTTGAAGATGCCCCGGCCATCGCTCCGAACTACCTGAGCACAGCCGAGGACCGTCAGGTGGCCGCCGACTCCCTGCGCATTACCCGCAAAATCGTCAGCCAGAGCGCCCTGGCGCCCTATCAGCCGGAAGAATTCAAGCCAGGCGTGCAGTTTCAGACTGACGAGGAACTGACCCGCCTTGCTGGCGACATAGCCACCACCATTTTTCATCCGGTCGGAACCACCAAAATGGGACGGGACGATGACGCCATGGCCGTGGTCGACTCGCATTTAAAGGTGCGCGGCGTCAGCGGCTTGCGGGTGGTCGATGCGGGCGTCATGCCGCTGATCACCAGTGGTAACACCAACTCCCCGACACTGATGATTGCCGAAAAGGCGGCGCAGTGGATACAGGCCGGGCTGTAAAAACCTCGGTACGGGTCCCCAAATCGTGCACGTCAAAGGGGCGGGAAATCCCCTATGCACGATTTAAGTGCGGCAGATAGACTCCTTGCATCGCTGACGAGCCTCGCTGCTCAGCCAGCGAGGAGCCGAGGAGACACCTGATAGTTATAAAAAAAAGAAGCACCGATCCATGCTCCACAAGACTTGGTGGTGCAAAAAAGCGCTGGTAACCCCAGCGCTTTTTTTATCCCTTTTTGACAATCATTTAGGCTGTCAGCCCACTTCTAATCGAACGTTTTAGCTACATAAAGCAGAGCACGCGCGCAGTTCCATGCCGGTGAGACAATCTGCCGATGGAATTGCTGCTCGTGACCCTGGCCTCTCTGCTGGCGGGTTTTGTCGATTCCATCGTCGGGGGCGGCGGCCTGATCCTGGTGCCTGCCCTGTTCGCCGTATTCCCCACCACGCCACCGGCCACGCTTTTCGGAACCGGCAAGGGCGCATCGGTTTGGGGCACCGCCGTGGCCACTGTGGGCTACGCGCGACGCGTGGATTTGCGCTGGGCCACTTTGTTGCCCGCCGCTGCTGCGGGCTTTGCCGGTGCTCTGGCCGGCGCCTGGCTGGTCACCATTGTGTCCGGCGGCTTTTTACGCAAAGCGCTGCCGTTTGTGCTTGTGGGGGTGCTGGTCTACACATTGGTCAGAAAAGACCTGGGCCGCCACCATGCACCCCGTTTCAGCGGCATCACAGAAGTCTTGGCGGCCTCCAGCTTGGGACTGGTGCTGGGGTTTTACGACGGATTTTTCGGCCCTGGCACTGGCAGTTTCTTGGTATTTTTATTTGTCCGCTGGCTCGGCTACGACTTTCTCAATGCATCGGCCTCCGCCAAGCTGCTCAACACCGCCACCAACCTGGCAGCGCTGGCCCTGTTTGCCTGGAAAGGCCATGTCTGGTGGCATTTTGCGCTGGCCATGGCCGTGGCCAACATTGCTGGCAGCCTGTGGGGAACCCGTATGGCGCTCAAGCACGGCTCAGGGTTTGTGCGGCTGGTGTTTATTTTCGTGGTCAGCGCATTGATTCTCAAGACCGGCCTGGACGCGTTCTTTAAATAGCAACTGTCCGCATCGGCCGGATCGACCCACAGCGGCACACTAGCGCGACCGGGCGCCGGCTGCGGGGGCGGGGGCCGGTGTCTTGCCTGCCAAACCCACCAGCTGCGTGGGCTTGGCGTTGGCTGACGGGGGCGCTTCCACCGGGGGAGAAAGCGGCGCCGCCAAGCCATTGACGGGCGACAGCAAGGCGGCCAGCTCGGAGGCCCGACGCGGCTTGCCCAGAGGCGCCCCGGCCTGCCCCTTTTTCACGGCCGCCATGTCTTCCTCGCTCGGGTACTGGTCCAACAGCAGGTAGTCAAATGCCCGGCGCGCGATCGGCGCCGCGGCGGCTGCACCCCAACCCGCGTTTTCAACGATCACCGCTACAGCGACCCGCGGATCCTCTGCTGGAGCCAACGCGATGTACAGCGAATGGTCGCGCTGGTGCTCTTCCATGTTGGCGCTGTTGTACTTGCCCTTGGCAGCCATGCCGACTGCTTGTGCGGTACCGGTCTTGCCGCCGCTGAGGTAGCCCGCGCCGGCAAACACCCGGGCAGATGTACCCTGCTGCGTCACGCCCACCAGCGCCTTGCGAATGACCTGCACATGTTCGGGCTTGTAGCCAAGATTTTCGCCCGGGGCAAGCGGCAAGGGCCGCATTTGCCGGCTCACCGGGTCCTGGGTGCCAATGATCAGACGCGGCTTGTGTTTCACACCTTTGTTGGCGATGACCGCGGTAGCCTGCGCCAGTTGCAACATGGTGAAGCTGTTGTAGCCCTGGCCGATGCCGAGCGAGATGGTTTCTCCGGGGAACCATTTTTGCTGTTCGGCCTTTTTGAAGTAGCTGCGCTTCCAGGCCTGATTGGGCAGCACGCCGCGAACTTCGCCATGAATGTCAATGCCTGTGATCTGGCCAAAGCCCAGAGGCTTCATGAAGTCGTGCATCGTTTCCACGCCCATCTCGTTGGCCAGCGAATAAAAATACACATTGCTGGACTCGACAATCGCGCGGTTCATGTCCATGATGCCGCCCTTCTCGTTCTCCGGGCTGCCAAAGCGGCGCCCGCCGAACATGTAAAAACCGGGATCGTTGATCAGGGTGCCGGGCGAACGCGTCCCGGTCTGGAGGGCCGCCATGGCCATGAAAACCTTGTAAGTTGAGCCGGGCGGATAGGTGCCGCGTAATGCCCGGTTGAGCAGCGGCTTGTCAATCGACTCGTTCAGGGCTTGCCAGCTCTCGGCATCGATGCCATCGACAAACAGGTTGGGGTCGAACGTCGGTTTGCTCACAAACGCCAGCACGTCGCCAGTTTTGGGATCCAGTGCCACCAGCGCGCCGCGCCGGTCACCGAACAGGTCTTCCACCAGCTTCTGTAGCTTGATGTCTATCGACAACATCACGGTGTCGCCAGGCGTCGCCGGGTTGGTCGCTAGCTTGCGTACGGCGCGGCCACCCGCCGAAGTCTCGACCTGCTCGACGCCGGTTGTGCCGTGCAGCTGCTGCTCAAAACTCTGCTCAACGCCCAGCTTGCCGATGTAGTCGGTGCCCCGATAGTTACCGCCATCGTCGCTTTCTTCAATGCTTTCTTTTTCTGCCTGGTTGATGCGTCCGATGTAGCCGACCACATGGCTGCCCAGATCGCCGTAGGGGTAGCTGCGGAACAGCCGGGCCTTGATGTCTACGCCTGGGAAGCGAAAGCGCTGCGCCGTGAAACGCGCCACCTCTTCATCGGACAGGCGGGTCCGAATCGGCAGCGACTCAAAGTTTTTGGACTCTTCACGCAGACGTTTGAAGCGGCGCTTGTCGCGGGGCTGAATATCAACAATTTTCTCGAGCCGGGTGATCGTTTCTTCAAGATTGTCGATTTTGGACGGCGTGAGCTCCAGCGTGTAGGCCGAATAGTTGGTCGCCAGCACGACGCCGTTGCGGTCAAGAATCAGGCCGCGATTGGGCACGATCGGCACGATGGCAGTGCGGTTGTTTTCGGCCTGCTCGTTCAGATCGGTATGCCGGTAGACCTGCAGGTAAACCAGCCGTGCGGCCAGCAGGGCAAAGGCACACAGCACCACCAGCACGGCCACCAGCACCCGCGCCCGAAAGCGAGACAGATCAGCCTCAACGTCGCGAAGTTCAGTCATGTTGGGAAGCGCCCCCGCGGTTGCTCACTGCGTGTGCGCCCTGCCCCCCGAGGGGGCCGCTGCGCCTGCGGCCTGACGAAGCCAGTTCCGGAGCCCCTTCTTGAATTGCGGGGAGCGGGGGCAGCGCATGACACGAAGTGAAAAGCGTGGGGGTCATTCACAGTGGTCTATTTTCGTCCGGATTGGGCGCTCGCCGCTGCGGCACCAGCAACAACATGCTCGCGACCGGCCACAGCAGCGACTATGCAATCGGCGCCAGCAGCACAATCCATCCCGGAAAGATACCGCCACCGAGAACGCGGATGATCAGCTCGACAGCGTGCGCCACCGCAAACAGCGGCAGCACTTGCAGCGCCTGCGACGGCACCGAAAACCACAACAAGCGGCGATGAATCATGGTGGCGAAAAAGCTCAGCGCCGTGTACGACAGCGCGTGCTGACCCATCAGCGAGGACTGATGCACGTCCATCCCCAACCCAAACATGAACGCCAGGCCAATGCCGACGCGCAAGGGCTGGTGCACATTCCAGAACACCAGCACCAGGGCCATGAAA
>JANOLL010000082.1:0-6999 GCA_031419775.1 Polaromonas sp.
CCGGTCAATCGCACTGTGCAACTGCTCCATCGAGCTGGCAGTTGAAAAACGAACAAATTTTTCTGGCGCAGCGGTCCCAAAATCGCGCCCCGGTGTAATGGCCAGATGCGCGCGCCGCATCAATTCAAACGAAAAGTCCCAGCTGCCGCCAGTGCCGTCGGTTCTGGCGCCAGCAAGTCCCCAGCGATGGGCCACAGCTGAACAGTCGGCATAGGCGTAAAACGCACCGTCAGGCATCACCGGTACCGTGAGCCCCAGCCGGTTCAGCTCGGGGATGAAATAGTCGCGCCGGGCCTTGAATGCCAGCCGGCGACGCTCGTACTCGGCCAGGCTATCGGGCTCAAAGCAGGCAAGGGCAGCGTGCTGGGACAGCGTGCTGGCGCAAATAAACAAGTTCTGCGCCAGCCGCTCGATCACAGGAACCAGTGCCTCGGGTACCACCAGCCAGCCTAGTCGCCAGCCCGTCATGCTGAAATATTTGCTGAATGAGTTAATGCTGATGACGCTCTGGCCCAACTCGCCCGGCATACCCAGGGCGGTGTGCCCAAAGCGTTCTTCATAACTCAAGCCCAGGTAGATTTCATCAATCAGCGTGATGCCGCCCCGAGCATGCACAAAGCTGTGAATGCGCTGCAGCTCCTCGGGCGCAATCGAGGTGCCGGTCGGATTCGACGGGGAGGCCAGCAAAACGCCGCGCGACCGCTCGCCCCAGGCCGCCTCGACCTTGGCAAGAGTCAACTGGAAGCGCTCTTGCGCGGTAGTCGGAATCAAAATCGATCGACCCTCCGCAGCGCTGACGAAATGCCGGTTGCACGGATAGCTGGGGTCGGGCATCAGTATTTCGTCGCCCGCCTCGATCAGGGCCAGGCAGGCCAGCTGCAGGGCAGCTGATGCACCGGCGGTGATGACGATACGGCCCGGATCGACCATCACGCCGAACCGCGAGGCATACCAGCTGCTGATGGCCTCGCGTAGCGCGGCTATACCTGTGGCAGGGGTGTACTGCGTGTTGCCCTGTTCAATGGCCCGCACTGCCGCAGCCTGGACCAGGGGCGGCGCCGTGAAGTCGGGTTCACCCATATTCAAAAAAATCATGGGGTCAGGGCTACCTGCCAGATCACGCGCCAGGCTGGCCGCCGCCTTGGCGACTTCCATGACGTAAAAGGGCGCGATTTTCTCGGCCCGCTGTGCGATTTTCACGTCGTGGCTTTCCCGGGCCAGACTATTTGGCCTTGTCGGCAGCGACTTCTGTCGCGCGCAGCGAGGGTGCCATTTGATGCAGCACGCCATTGACGTATTTGTGGCCGTCGGTACCGCCAAAGGCCTTGGCCAGTTCAATGCATTCGTTGATCACCACGCGGTACGGAACGTCCAGGCAGTTTTTGAATTCATAGGCACCGATCCAGAGCACTGCATGCTCGACCGGAGAGATTTCAGCCATCGGGCGATCGAGCAAAGGTATCAGTCCGGCGTCGAGTGCCGTGCAGTCGGCGACACAACCATGCAGCAAGGCGTCGAAATGCGCCGAGTCGGCCTTGTGAAAGCCGACCAGGTCGCGGGTGAAGGCGTCGATAGAGGCCAACTCGTTGCGTCCCACCAGATGCTGGTAAAGGGCTTGCATGGCAAATTCACGCGCCCGGGTACGGGCCGATTTGTCGGCTGCCTTTTTCACGCCGGTATCGGTCAAGCCGGTCCGGGTTTGCGGGGGGCGTTTGGGTTTGTTAAGGGGTTCAGCCATGAATCTCCAGGGGGTCAGTTGAGCTGATCCATCAGGTTGGCCATTTCGACCGCAACCCGGGCGGCATCCCGGCCCTTTTCATGCTGGCGCGCCTGCGCCTGACTGATGTTTTCAGTCGTCAGGATGGCATTGGCAATCGGCAACTGGTAGTCCAGCGCCAGCCGGGTCACGGCTGCTCCGCTTTCGTTGGCTACCAGTTCAAAGTGATAGGTTTCACCGCGAATGATGCAGCCCAGCGCGATCAGCGCATCAAACTTGTCGCTTTCAGCCAGGGCTTGCAAGGCGCAGGGCACTTCCAGCGCACCCGGCACCTTGATATGCGTGATGTGTTTGTCTTCCACGCCCAGCGCGGCCAGTTCCTGCCGGCAGGCTGTTGCCAGGGCGTCGGTGATGGCCTCGTTGAATCGGGCCTGTACGATGCCGATGAACAGCTTTTTGCCGTCCAGTTTGTCAGGGTTTCCTTTGTCTGCACCAAACACGTTGGGTCTCCTGGCGAAAAGTAGATGTAAAGAGTAGGCGTGGAATGCCGGTACCGATGGCGGCTGCTTATTTGGCGATATAGCCAACGATTTCGAGGCCATATCCCGTCATGCTGGGCATGCGCCTCGGGTTGCCGAGCAGCTTCATTTTGTGGACGCCGCAGTCGCGCAGAATCTGGGCCCCCACGCCATAGGTGCGAAGGTCCATTCGACCCCGCTCTGGCGCCTGGCTGGCACGTGCAGTGCCTTCGAACTGTGTCAGCAATTGCGCCGCGCTCTCGCCGCAGTTGAGCAGAACCGCCACCCCTTTGCCCTCGCCAGCAATGTGCTGGAGGCTTTGCTCCAGATTCCACGAATGCATGACGCGGCCGGTTTCCAGTGCGTCCAGCACCGACAAGGGCTCATGCACCCGCGCCGCGACCGCTTCGTCGGCAGCCCATTGCCCTCTGACCAGGGCCAGATGCAAGCCTTGGCTGGGCTTGTCCTTGAAAGCGTGGGCGGTGAATTCACCGAATGCCGTGTGCAGCGTGCGGCTGCCGATTTTTTCAATCAATGATTCGTGGCGGCTGCGGTGCTCGATCAGGTCAGCGATGGTGCCTATTTTCAGACCATGCTCCGCCGCGAAAACCAGCAGGTCTGGCAAACGCGCCATGGTGCCGTCGTCTTTCATGATCTCGCAGATCACCGCCGCTGGCGAACAGCCCGCCATGCTCGCGAGGTCGCAGCCGGCCTCGGTATGTCCCGCGCGCATCAAGACGCCACCGTCGACTGCTTGCAGGGGAAAGACATGACCCGGCTGGACCAGATCGTTTACCGTGGCGTCTTTGGCAACCGCAGCACGAACTGTGCAAGCCCGGTCAGCCGCAGAAATGCCGGTCGTCACGCCGACCGCCGCCTCGATGGAAACGGTGAACGCGGTTGCGTGCTTGGTGCCGTTGCGGGTCGTCATGGGCGGCAACTGCAGTAGCTCGCAGCGCTCGCGAGTAAGCGTCAGACAAATCAGGCCGCGGCCAAAGCGGGCCATGAAGTTGATCGTGTCGGCGGTGACGTGGTCCGCAGCCAGCACCAGATCACCTTCGTTCTCGCGGTCTTCTTCGTCAATCAGTATCACCATACGGCCGGCACGCATCTCGGCAACGATGTCTTCTACAGGAGAAATTCGGACGGTCATGGATTTGGCTTGTGGGTGTCTTGCAGCATGCGTTCAACATAGCGTGCGATCAGGTCGATTTCCAGATTGACAGTTGCGCCTGCTTTGAGGTGCCCCAACGCCGTGTGGGTGATGGTGTGGGGAATGACGTTGATGCTGATCTCGCATCCACCGGGTTCACCGGTGTGGGCGGCGCGTAGGTCTTCGACCCGGTTGACGGTCAAGCTCACACCGTTGACGGTAATGGAGCCTTTGTAGGCCAGGTATTTCGCCAGCTCTTGCGGAATCTGCAGGCGCAGCTCCCAGCTTTCTCCGGTTTGGGCGAAATAGGTGACCTGACCGGTGCCGTCCACATGACCGGAAACGATATGGCCGCCCAGCCGGTCTTGCGCCCGCAAGGCTTTTTCGAGGTTGATGGCACCGGTTTCCGCCAGGCCGCTGGTTTTTGCCAGGGATTCGGCGGAGATGTCGATCGCAAACTGATCCGTGCTGACGTCTACCGAGACGGCGGTCATGCAGGCGCCGTTCAGCGCAATGCTGTCACCGAGCCCGACGTCATCAAGGTAACCCGCCGGCGTTTCAATGACGAGTCGCTTGCCATGGTTTGAAGAGCTGCCCAGGCTATGGATGGCGACGATGCGCCCCACGCCGGTAATGATTCCGGTAAACATGCCGTATTTTCGCAGGGTTTCAAACCAATTCGATTGGCAAGGCCACAAAAGCCGCGACGCCGCCATCGGCCAGGCCGCTGCATAAGCCCTCAGGGAAAAACGTCCCGTCCTGTCATGCGCGCCCTGATGCGCAAATCGTCACCGATCATGTCTGTTGCCAGAAAGCGCCACGTGGCGGCCTCGGCCAGACTCTGCAAGGGACCGAACGAAGCCATGCCCTGTGCGGTGCCCAACAGTTTGGGTGCCAGGTAAACCAGCAGTTCATCGACCAGTTGTTCGCGGATGAATGAACCGTTGAGCTTGTGGCCGGCCTCCACATGCAGATCATTGAGTTCATGTCGCAGGGCCAGGTCTTTCAACATGGCTGGCAGGTCGACCTTGTTGCCGGGCCCCGGCAGATAGGTCACGACCGCGCCGCGCGCCTCCAAAACCGCCTTTTTTTGATTGTTTTGCTCGCTAGCATAGATAAACAGTGGGCGCTTTGCTTCAAAAATGAGAGCATCTGGTGGTGTTTGCAATTGACTGTCCACCACTACCAGTGGGGGCTGACGAGAGCTTTGTGCAAGCCGCACGTCTAGCCGTGGGTTGTCTGCCAGCACGGTACCAATGCCAGTCAGCACCGCGCAGCTACCGGCCCGCCAGGCGTGTCCGTCGCTGCGTGCAGCGTCACCGGTGATCCACTGGCTTTCTCCGTCGAGCAAGGCGGTCTGACCATCCAGGGACGCTGCCAGCTTCATACGCACCCAGGGCCTTTGGCGAACCATTCGGCTGAAAAAACCCAGGTTGAGTTCGCGCGATTCGACTGCACCCGGGCCAGTTTCGACCTCAATTCCGGCGGCCCGCAGCCGCTCGAAGCCTTTCCCTGCCACCAGCGGGTTGGGGTCCTGCAAGGATGCCACCACCTTCTTGATGCCACTGGCAATGAGCGCATCACAGCAGGGCCCGGTACGCCCCTGATGGGCGCAGGGCTCCAGCGTGACATAAAGCGTGGCACCGTGCACCGAATGTCCGCGCCCGGCGGCGTCCCGCAGCGCCATGATTTCGGCATGCGGTCCACCGACCTGTTGGGTGTGTCCGATGCCCAGGGTACGGCCGTCCGGCGCAGCAATCACGCAGCCGACAGCGGGGTTGGGTTTGCACAGGGGTATGGCGAGCGCGGCTTGGGCCAGCGCCTCGCGCATGGTCATGAGGCGCTGCAGCCGGGGGTTCCGGTCTTGCAGGATCGCACCCGGCCGGCAGTGTCGACGACGATGCTGCTGGAGCGACCGTTGGGATCGGGCAATGCCATCACCAGCGTACCGTTGCCAATTCCCCCCGCCTTGGTTTTGGGAAATCCACTGCCATTGAAAAGCAGGTAACCGGCACTCAATGCCGTGGTGCCTGGAGCGGAAATGGTGATGTCGGCATTGACCGCATCATGTCTGAGCAGCAGTTCATCGGTGCCAGCGGTGTACAGCTGGTCCCAGTCGTTGTCTACAAAAACGAACCATCCCGATGGCCAACCGAGCGCGTTGTCGTTACGCATGACATAGGCCTCGCGCCCGCTTTTCAGGGCCGCCGACTTGGCGGTTCCCGTGGCCAGAACGAAGTTGCTGACCGCCTCGGAGAGTTGGGCGTTCTTTCTGAACTGGATCAGATTGGGCGCAGCGACCAACATCAGCACCACACCGATGGCTATGGTCACGAGCAACTCGATCAAGGTGAAGCCACCTGTACCGCGTCCGTGCTGACGGCGTGGTGACGCAGACCCACGACCCGGACAGGCTTGGGAGCGATGCAGGATAGGGTTGTTCATTGCAGGCAGCGTGTGGTATTGGCTCCCGTGCACCGTTTGCGCCCCTGGGTGTCCCAGGCCATCAGCGTGATGTCGGGATCGGAAAAGACGCCGGACTGGGGTTGTGCAATCACTTCCACGCAGTCGCGAATATCAGGTGTGACGGAGTTCACCGGTTGGCAAACCTGAGCACCGAGCAGATGCGCGCTTTGGGCCTTGCTGCCGGACCCTGAATAGTCCTTGAATGGTGTGCTGGAGTCGGCTGCGCCGGCAGAAAAAGCCAGATAGGTATTTCTTTGCGTGAAATACCGTTCCTGTTGTTGCAGCAGATTGGCCAGGCCTGCGCGCGCCTCCGCGCGCTTTCCCTTGCGAACCTGATCGGTGTAGATGGGGTAGGCCACCGCAGACAGTATGCCGATCACGGCCACCACAATCATCAGTTCGATCAGCGTGAAGCCGGACTGCCGGGCAGGGCACCGATCAGAGCGATGGGCTGAATGCATAAGGTTTTTCAAGGTTTGGCCTTAATGGACTGGTAATTGTCCAGCCGGCGCCAACTCAGCCGACCGGTTTGATAAGTTTCGGTTCCTGTGAAAGTGCTCGGCTGAAGACCCCGGGAGCCTTGCGTGATCACACCAATCTTTTGCCTGGCCGTTCGCTGACCGGCGGTGTCGCTTCTGTCCAACGATGCCGATCCCAGAGACAACACGAGTGGCGCCGCCAAAATGCCAACCTGCGAGGTCTCAAAACTACCGTTGCCAGTCAATGCATCAACGATATACAGGTTTCCGCCGCCCTCAGAGCATGCACCCTTGGTCGGATAGATCGACCCGAATATCAACTTGCCAAATACCGCAGTGATATCGCTGACCTGACGCTCACCCAAGGTGTTGTTGAAATCCACATACCAGCCGGCCTTGATGTTGGCGGTAGTGGTGACGGTGGGCGGTATGCCCAGCGTGAATGCAGGTATTGAGACTGTCCCGGTTGAAGTGATGGTGCCCTGCTGAAGCTGGGTCCGACCGGTCACCTGCACCCCGTCATCCATGACGGAATAAAATGAGGCCGTGGTGGCTAGGGGAACCGAGGTGTCAATCGCTTCAAAAAACTTTCCGGTTCCAAAAGTCACCAGCTTTTTGCCAAAGTACGAATTGACAATCACGGGTTCGCCGGTGATGGGCTGCAAA
>JANOLL010000083.1:0-2054 GCA_031419775.1 Polaromonas sp.
TGAAGGGCGCAATGGGCAGCAAGACATCGCTAAAACCCATGTTGGCTTTAAAAGGACTGAGCGTCACGACCATCTGCGCGGAATGGAGGGCATCTTTGGCCTTGGGACCGGGCGCCGAATCAAATTCGGGCTCAGTGTTCAGGAGAATCACCGCCTTGACTTGGCCATTCAGCATCTGGCCTGCATGCATGCCGCTGCCGGTGGGCGTGGCGCCAACCCATTGCGCGCCGACAGTATTGGCGGCTTCGGTCAGGTACCCGACCGTCGCGCCGGTTTGCTGTCCAATCCAATTAGCCAGTTCAAAAAGAGTGGAAGCGTTGCCGTGATGCGCGGCGGCATTACCCAGCAAGATGGCTTTTCGTTCGCCACCGATCAACGATTTGGCGACGGCCTTGGCAAAATCCGACGCCTGTCCTGCAGCCGGCGCTGCCAGACCCTGCTCCAGAGCCACGGCTGCCGCCACATCGGCGAGCGACTGGGCCCAGGCATCGGGTCCGGTCACCTGTGCGTGCTTGACCGGCATGGCCCAGGCGTCTGACGAGCTTAACTCTACTACTGAATTGATAGCATTGACCACGCATCCGGAGCGGGCTGCCTGCCGAATCCGCTGTGCAAAGAGGGGGTGGTCCTTGCGCAGGTTAGAGCCCACCACCAGCACGCGCTGCAACTTTGAGAGCGACGCAACCGACCTGCCCAGCCAGCGAACCGACGCGCCTGCGGAAAACTCTGCATGCCGCAGACGGTAGTCAATGCTGCCACTGCCAAGTCCACGCATCAGCGAGGCGGCGAGATGGAGTTCTTCAAGGGTGCTGTGCGGGCTGACCAGCGCACCGACGCTGTCTGCGCCATGGTCGGCTTTGATCTGCTGCAGACCATTTGCCACATACTCCAGTGCCGTTTGCCAATCCACGGTTTTCCACTCTCCGCCCTGCTTGAGCATGGGACTGAGCAAACGCTCGTCGCTGTTCAATGCCTCGTAGGAAAAACGGTCACGATCGGCGATCCAGCATTCATTGACCGCCTCGTTTTCCAGGGGCAGTACGCGCATGACCCGATTGCCCTTGACCTGAACAATCAGGTTGGTGCCAGTGGAATCGTGCGGGCTCACCGATTTGCGGCGCGACAGCTCCCAGGTTCGGGCGCTGTAGCGGAAAGGCTTGCTGGTCAATGCGCCAACCGGGCAAATATCGATCATGTTGCCCGACAGTTCAGAGTCCACCGACATGCCGACAAAGGTTTCGATCTCGGCGTGTTCACCACGGTTCGACATGCCCAGCTCCATCACGCCGGCGACTTCCTGTCCAAAGCGTACGCAGCGGGTGCAATGGATGCAGCGGCTCATCTCTTGCATAGATATCAGCGGTCCCACATCCTTGTGGAACACCACGCGCTTTTCTTCCTGGTAGCGCGACTCGCTGCTGCCATAGCCCACCGCCAGATCCTGCAACTGGCATTCGCCGCCCTGGTCGCAAATGGGGCAGTCAAGCGGATGGTTGATCAGCAAGAACTCCATCACGCCTTTTTGGGCCTTGATGGCTTTGTCGTTCTTGGTATGAACCACCATGCCCTGGGTAACGGGTGTGGCACAGGCCGGCATGGGCTTGGGCGCTTTTTCCACATCGACCAGGCACATGCGGCAGTTCGCCGCAATCGACAATTTCTTGTGGTAGCAAAAATGCGGAATGTAGGTGCCGGCTTTTTCCGCCGCATGCATGATCGTGCTGCCTTCGAGCACGTCGACTTTCTGGCCGTCGAGTTGGATTTCAACCATGTGATTTCTTTGCGCGTTCAGACCGCTTGGGTCTGAGGTGTCTTGTTGGGAATCATGGCTTCGAACTCATGACGGAAATGCTTGATCATCGCGCGCACCGGCATGGCTGCAGCATCACCCAGCGCGCAAATCGTGCGCCCCTGGATGTTGTCAGCAACGGAATTGAGCAGATCCAGATCGGTCTGTTTTCCTTGGCCATTGTGGATGCGGTCCACCATGCGATAGAGCCAACCGGTACCTTCCCGACAGGGGGTGCACTGGCCGCAGGATTCGTGCATGTAAA
>JANOLL010000084.1:0-2452 GCA_031419775.1 Polaromonas sp.
ATGGGCATGTTCCCACGCCTCATGCGGACCCCGTTGGAGTTCGCATCCTTTGGGTGTCGTACCTTGTTTGATCCGAATCCTGCGCTCCGAACGCCAACCTTTCGATTTGCCAGCTCGCCCTCGGAAGATTCCCACGGCCTGCCGGTAGTGCAGTGGCTGTTAAAGCGAAACTGCTCCATCACGCCCTTTCAGCTGATGTGCTTGTATGCGTCGCTGTGCGCCGTGTCACTGGGCATCGCCACCTTCTTCTGGATTCAAGGCGCAAAACTGGTGATGCCTTTTGCATGGGCAGAACTGTTGGCTGTCGGCGCGGCCTTTTTGATCTACGCGCGGCATGCTCGGGACGGCGAAAAAATCATGTTGCGCGGCGGAGAACTGGTGGTCGAACTTGAAACCGCCGGACGTTTGCAGCGTGCTTCGTTCAACCGGGAGTGGGTCAGGGTTGAACCTCAAAGCGGAGACGGCTCGCTCATAGAAGTGTCTGGGCAGGGGCAGTCGGTTCGGGTTGGCAGGCATCTGCGGCCAGAGTTCCGACCAGCATTGGCCAGGGAAATCAGATTCGCTTTGCGGGGCTGCTGACTTTCAGCGCCTGCGCAGAATCTCAAGCGCGGAGCCCCGCACAGGGGCTTGGCTCCCGCTTTATAACTTTATAATCGGGCGCTTAATTCGGTTGGTAATTGGGGCATTAACGGTGATCACGATGAACGTAGGTAAAACCATGGGCAAATTCAAGCGGCTTGGCTCGCGTACTGCAAGCCTCGTTTTGGGCTCCGCTGCGACCTGGTTAAGCACCGCAGCTTTCGCTGTGAATGATCTGCCGGGTGGCCCCGCTGTGCGGCAATACAACCTGCATCCTGCAGTCACCAAGGTGGCTGAAGACCAGGCCTGGCTGCATTGGTACATGCTGGCCATTTGCCTGGTGATTTTTGTCGCCGTGTTTGGCGTGATGTTTTATTCCATACTGAAACACCGCAAATCGGTGGGTCACAAACCAGCCAATTTCCATGAGTCCACTGCTGTGGAAATCGCCTGGACGGTAGTGCCTTTCCTCATTGTGATCGCCATGGCCCTGCCTGCAACCAAGGCCGTGGTGTCGGAAAAGGACACGACCAACGCTGACCTGACCATCAAAGCCACGGGCATGCAGTGGAAATGGGGTTACGACTACATCAAGGGCGAAGGCGAGGGCATTGGCGTTTTGTCCACCCTCGACAACAGCCAGCGTGTCATGTCCGATTCGGGTGGACCCAAGGCCGGCGAGACGGTCGACAACTACCTGCTGAAAGTGGATCAGCCCCTGGTGGTTCCGGTCGACAAGAAGATCCGCATCATCACCACTGCCAATGACGTGATTCACGCTTTCATGGTGCCGGCCTTCGGCATCAACCAGGACGCGATTCCAGGCTTCGTACGGGACACCTGGTTCCGCGCTGACAAAGTTGGCGATTTTTACGGCCAATGTTCCAAGCTGTGTGGCAAGGAGCATTCCTACATGCCGATTCATGTGAAAGTGCTGTCGGCACCTGACTATTCCGCATGGGTGGCCGGTAAAAACAAAGAAGCAGCCGCCAAGGCCGACGATCCGGCAAAGGTCTGGACTCTTGCTGACATCAAGGCACGCGGTGAAAAAGTCTACGCCGCCAACTGTGCCTCTTGCCATCAGGCTAGCGGCAAAGGTGCTGGTCCGATCAAGGCACTCGACGGCTCGGCTGTGGTTTTGGATAAAGACCACTCCAAGCAGATCGCTATCTTGCTCAATGGTGCCAACGCCGGCGCCATGCCCGCATGGAAGACGCTGAGCGACACCGACATCGCGGCAGTGATCAGCTACACCAAGAACAACTGGTCGAATCAAACGGGTCAGCTGGTGCAGCCGTCAGAAATTCTGGCTGCCCGCAAGTAAGTTCATTTTTTTACGACGCGACATTCGATTTGAAACTTTAACGCGCCGGACCATCCCGTCCGCCGCAAGACAGTAGCTACAGGCCCAAGCCACCAAAGGAAGCCAAGATGAGTGCAGTTCTAGACCATCACGACCATTCTCATGATGAGCACGCTCACCATGACCACGCACCGACGGGCTGGCGCCGTTGGGTGTTTGCGACCAATCACAAAGACATTGGGACGCTTTATTTGCTGTTTGCTTTCGCCATGTTGATGATCGGTGGTGTGTTGGCGCTGGGTATACGGGCTGAACTGTTTCAACCTGGTCTGCAGCTGATCAATCCTGAACTGTTCAACCAGCTGACCACCATGCATGGTCTGATCATGGTGTTTGGCGCCATCATGCCGGCCTTTGTGGGCTTTGCTAACTGGATGATTCCCCTGCAAATCGGCGCAGCGGACATGGCTTTTGCCCGCATGAACAACTTCAGTTTCTGGCTGATGATTCCTGCTGCCTTGCTGCTCTCCACGTCGTTTTTCGTTCCGGGTGGCGCACCTGCTGCGGGAT
>JANOLL010000085.1:0-7297 GCA_031419775.1 Polaromonas sp.
CAAACGTCTTGCATCAAGCTATCTGCAGGACCCGGTGACGATTGAAGTGGCGCGTTCCAATGCAACGGCGTCGACCGTTGAACAGCATTTCTACAGCGTGGGCGCTGATGACAAACGGCGCGCGCTGCACCAGATCCTCAAGTCCCGCGGCATGAAGCAGGCTTTTGTGTTCGTCAACAGCAAGCTCGGCTGTGCCCGGCTGGCGCGCTCGCTGGAGCGGGAAGGACTCAAAACCACCGCCTTGCATGGCGACAAGAGTCAGGACGAACGCCTCAAAGCACTGGAAGCGTTCAAGAATGGCGAAGTTGATCTGCTTGTCTGTACCGACGTGGCCGCGCGGGGCTTGGACATCAAGGACGTGCCGGCAGTGTTCAACTTCGATGTACCCTTCAATGCTGAAGACTATGTTCACCGGATTGGCCGGACCGGCCGTGCGGGTGCGTCAGGTTTGGCAGTGAGCTTTGTCGCCAGCAGTGACCAGCGCCTGGTGGCAGACATCGAAAAGCTCATCAAAACCAAGATTGAACTTGAGCCGATGGAGTTTGAAGAAGACCAGCCGCGCATCAGTGTGCAGGGTCGCATCAATGATGGCCGGCGCATGTACCGCGAAGGCGAAGCGATTGCCGCTCGTGAACCGCGGGAGGCCCGTGACCGCCCTGAGCGTCGCGAGCGTCGGGACTTCACGCCGCAGCACCAGCCCGTCGCGGTAAGGGATTCGTTTTTTGACCAACCCTATGAGGCTCCGGTCGCGGCGGATGTGATTCCAGCATGGGACGCGGCGGCCAAGGCTATTCCCGCTCGAAGCGGCGTATCGGCCAACATCAAGCCCAAGAAAAAAGTCGCCGCCCTCTTCAAAATCAGCGCTTGAGCGGCAGCGCGTGCGCACGTTGAACCGCCGACAACAGTAGATTGGCTGATCCGACCGTCGGATGCCGCCTACGGTATCCGACGTGTCCTTCCGGTGGCGCCTGCCCTAGCCGTTTTTTAAACTGTCGGGATGGTTGTCGAGCCCGCACTGCATCCCAAAACCTTGGCAGATCAGGCCCGTGATTGGGCCCGACACGTGTACCGGCCACTTTGGCGGGCCATCACCCAATGGATCGATGCTGACGGCCTGCGCATGAGCGCAGCCATGTCGTTTTACGGCATTTTGAGCCTCGCACCGCTACTGGTCTTGATGGTTGCGGTTCTGGCCTGGTGGTTGGACCGCAGCTATGTTGAAACTGTCCTGGTGGCGCAGATCCGCAGCGTGGTGGGCGAACAGGGCGCCTTGCTGATTCAGCAAGCGATATCGAGTGCCCAAAAACCCAGTGAAGGCATTGCCGCCTCGCTGTTTGCCCTGGGCCTGCTACTGTCCGGAGCCACCGGGGTATTTGCTGAATTGCAGGATGCATTCGAGCGTTTGTGGCGGCAGGGGACCGGCGAGGCACCCAAGCAAAAGTGGTGGTACGGCGCTTCGCTTCGATTCCGGGGACTGGCTTACGTCCTGGCTTTCGGCTTTTTACTGCTGGTATCGCTGGTGGTGTCCACTTCTTTGGGTCTGTTATCGGTCTGGGCCGGGCACTATCTTCCCTTTGAAAGGATAGCGGCGGCCATCAACACGCTGGTGTCATTCGGGTTCTGCACTGCCTTGTTTGTCGCGCTGATGCGCATGAGCGCGGGCCCGAAACCAGCCTTGCGTTACTTGGTTCTTGGAGCGGCTGTCGGTGCGCTGATGTTTGAAGCGGGGAAGCATCTGATGGCTCTTTATCTGTCAACTGCTGCGGTGGTGTCAGCTTATGGGGCAGCAGGTTCGCTGGTGGTGATTTTGATGTGGATTTATTTTTCATCCGCTGTACTGCTGCTGGGCGCCAGCATGGCACGTGCCTGGTCTGATGAAGCGCGCGTACAAGAAGCTTGTACGGTCTGAAAGCGGCTGCTTTCAGCCTGGCTCTTGCGACGCCTCGCATTGGACCTGAATCAATTCAAATGACCCGACAGTTGCGCCCAGGCGCGCTGCAGTCAGGCAGCCCCCCCACACGCAGCCGGTATCGAGGGGAAGAACATTCTTGCGCAAATCCGTTTTTCCCCCGGTGCTGCTTGCGAGCGTGGACCAGTGCCCAAACGCAATCGGTTGGTTCGCAGTGGCCCGACCCGGGACATCAAACCATGGCAGGTAACCGGCTGGCGGGTGTTCAGCGCCGTCCTTGATAGTGAACTCCATCACGCCCTCGGTGCTGCAAAGGCGCAGGCGCGTGAGGGCGTTCACGATCACACGCAGACGGTCGGGACCACTCAGGCTCTCGTGCCAGGCGGCGGGTGCATCGCCGTACATCGCGCCAAGAAATGCCTTCACATCTGGCCCGCGCAGTGACTGCTCCACTTCAGATGCCAGGGCGACGGTAAGCGATGCGTCCCACTGTGGCAACACACCCGCATGCACCATCAGCCAGCCATGACGCAACAAGGCCATCGGTCGATGCCTGAGCCAATCGATCAGCTCCGCGCCGTTAGCGTCCCCAAGAATACCGTGTAGCGTATCTTTGCGGCCCGATCGTCGTACGCCGTGCCAGACTGCCAGCAGGTGCAAATCGTGGTTTCCCAGCACGGCCTGCGCGGCATTTCCGAGTGCCATCAGGTGCTGCAACACCTTTAAGGAATCGGGTCCGCGATTGACCAAGTCGCCCATCAAATAGAGCGTGTCGCGGCTGGGCGAAAAATCAATTTTGTCGAGTAAACGCTGAAACGGTGTGAAGCAGCCCTGCAGATCCCCGATCAAGTAAAGTGACATATCTGGATTGTGCACCCGCGGTTTTATCTTTCTGATTCATGGACATCCTGCTGATTGCCTTTTTAACGCTGCTCAATGGCGTCTTTGCATTGTCCGAAATGGCCTTGGCATCGAGTCGCAAGGCACGCTTGGCAGCCATGGCGGAATCCGGCGACAAGGGCGCCCGATCTGCGCTGGGTTTGATGGACAACCCGACACAGTTTTTATCGTCGGTACAGGTGGGCATCACGTCGATTGGGATGGTCAATGCTATTGTTGGCGAGGCAGCTTTTAGCGGCGGCCTGACGATCTGGTTTCAGGGTATGGGAGTGTCCTCTCGCGTTGCCGAAATTTCGGCAACCGCGCTGGTGGTTGCCGTGATCACCTTCATCACAATTGTTTTTGGCGAGCTGGTGCCCAAGCGCATTGGCCAGCTTTACCCTGAGACTGTGGCACGTTTGGTGGCGCGGCCCATGATGTGGGTCGCCACTGTGGCCAAGCCATTTGTCAAACTGTTGTCGGTGAGTACCGACGCCGTTCTCAAGCTTCTGCGCGTGGACAGCACAGCAGAACGGCCTGTGACGGAGGAAGAAATTACTGCCAGCCTGGAAGAGGGTGTTGATGCCGGCCTGATCGAGGAGCACGAGCACCAGATGGTACAAAACGTCTTTTTACTCGACGACCGCTTGTTGACTTCTTTGATGCTTCCGCGATCTGAGATCGCGTGGCTGGATGCGTCGGACACGCTGGCCCAGGCGATTGAAAAAGCCGGTGCTACCGGCCACTCGTGGTACCCCGTTTGTCGCGGCGGCCTGGACGACGTGGTAGGTGCGGTCAATGTTGCCAAGCTGCTGGCTTCGCATGGCCAGACGCAAACCATCATGTCGGACCGCATTGGTGCGTATGCGGTGCCAGCGGTTTTCGTGCCCGAAACCTTGACGGGCATGGAGCTTCTGGAGCAGTTTCGTGCACGCTCCACGCGTATTGTTTTTGTGGTCGACGAATACGGCGTGGTGCAAGGCCTGATGACGCCGATGGACATGCTGGAGGCCATCACGGGAGAACTCCAGCCCGGTGCCAAGGTGGATGCCTGGGCCACGCAGCGCGATGATGGCAGCTGGCTGATCGATGGTGTGATGCCGGTGTCGGAACTCAAGGCCCGTCTGGACATCCGGGACCTGCCCGACGAGGGCCGCGGTCGATACAACACCGTGGCGGGACTGCTTCAGAGTACGTCTGGACGCCTGATGACTGTCGGCGACCAGGTCGACTGTGCAGGCTGGAAGTTTGAAGTCATCGACCTCGATGGCAAACGCATCGACAAGGTGCTGGCCAGTCGGCCCGCCACACCGCCGGACACTTGAGGGGACAAGTTTGCCAACAGTTGGGCCGGTGAACAGCCGCGGCTACAGATGACCGAGCGCGCGCATTATTTTTTCAGGCGTTACAGGTTGTGACCACACCTGAGCGCCCAGTGGGCGCAGTGCGTCGTTGATCGCGTTGACCACTGCTCCGGGCGCGCCCGCCGTACCGGCTTCCCCTGCGCCTTTGGCTCCCAGCACCGAACTGCGCGTCGGCGTTTCAATGTGTGCGATATCGATATCCGGCATCTCGCCAGCCATGGGGACCAGATAGTCCGCCATGCTGCCGTTTTGCAGCAAGCCGGCCGCGTCATACAGACACTCTTCGAACAGCGCACCGCCTATGCCCTGCACAATCGCGCCGCGTATTTGCTCGTCGACCAGCATGGGATTGATCACGCGGCCACAGTCCTCAACCGCCCAGTGCCTGAGCAGTTTGACAAAACCGGTTTCGCTGTCAACTTCAACATACGAGGCCTGAACCCCATTGGTAAAAATAAAGGGAAAGTCGCGCTGGGCATAGTGGCGCGTGACCATCAGCTCCGGCGTGAAGCCGGCAGGCAGCGTATCGGGTCGGAAATAAGCCACCCGACCCAACTCGGCAGTCGGCAGCAGGGCTTCTCCGGTGGTGGCGTCGCTGACTGTCCCATTGTCAAGACTCAGGGTGGAGGCGTCTCGCTGCAATATTGCCTGGGCAACTTTCAGGATATTGGCCCGCAGGGCCAGGCCCGACTGAAGGACGGCCTCACCCCCAATGCCGGCACCGCGCGAGGCCCAGGTACCACCGCCGTAGGGGGTGGTCTGGGTATCGCCGGTGACGATTCGGACCTGGCTCATGGGAACCCCAACGGCGTCCGCTGCGATCTGTGAAAAAATCGCTTCACTGCCTTGACCCTGCTCGCCCACGCTGACCAGGACCGTCACCGCACCGCTGGGTTCCAGACGCGCCGTCGCGCCATCTTGCGCAGAGATGCGCGCGCCACCGACGCCATAAAAAGCCGAACCTGGGTTGGTCAACTCAATCAGGGTGGCAAAGCCTATCCCTCGGTGAATGCCCTTGGCGCGCAAAGCGGCCTGCTCCGCTAGCAGGGCGGGGTAGTCCATCAAGGTTTCAATTTTTCTCAAACAGGCTTCGTGTGACAGCACTTCCAGCTTGATGCCCGATGCACCGGTGGCCGGGTAGCTGTCATCGGGCATGACATTGCGCTTGCGCAGCTCCAGCGGATCCATCCCAAGCTTGGCCGCGACCAGATCCACCAGGCCTTCGGTCACGGCGCAAGCCACCGGGTGCCCCACGCCGCGGTATTGACAGGTTGGCGTTTTGTTTAAAAAAACCACGTTGAGCTTGGCCCGGTAGGCCTTGTGCTTGTAGGGTCCACCGGTCAGGTTGACCACCTGGTTGCCCTCGATGCCGCTGGTGCGCGGAAACATGGAGTACGGTCCGATACCGGTGAGATCATCAATCTCAAAGGCCAGTATTTCGCCTTCTGACGTTGCTGCAATGCGACCTTTGATGTGGTGTTCGCGCGCATGGATGTCGCTGACAAAAGACTCCAGGCGGTCGGCTACAAACTTGACCGGTCGCTTCAAAAGTATGGCCACAGCAACGGTTGCAAAATCATCGGGGTATGCATGAACCTTGATGCCAAACGAGCCACCCACGTCTTTGCAGATCACGCGTACACAGGACTCTGCCAGCTCGAACTGCCGCGCATACAAGTCCTGCATCATGTGCGGAGCCTGCTGCGAGTGGTACACCGTCAACTGGCCAGACGCCGGGTTGTAATCGGCAATTTGGCAACGGGGCTCCAGCGTGACCCCGGTATGACGACCAAAGTCGAAGGTGGCTTCTGCGACCACGTCTGCGCGCTCGAACGCCTCGTCGACGCCACCGGTGTCCAGTGAGCGGGTGAAGCACAGGTTGTCTCCCAGCTCCGGGTGGATCACCGGGGTATCCGGGTGGAGCGCGGTCTTCATGTCCACCGCCGCAGGCAGGTCGTCCCAGGTTACCTGAACGTACTGCAGGGCGTCTTCTGCTTCGGCCCGTGTTTTGGCCACTACAGCGACCACCGGCTCGCCCTGCCAGCAGGCGCGGTCCATTGCCATGGGGTACTGGGGTGCAGATTTGATGCCTGCGAGATGGCTTAGCGTAGCCACCCACGGTTTGCAGATAGCGGCGAGGTCCTTCCCGTCAAATACCGCCAGCACCCCTGGCATCATGCGGGCAAAGTCTCGTTCGATGCCGGTGATGCGGGCGTGCGCGACCGGCGATCGCCAGAACACCACGTGCGCCATGCGCGGCAAGTCGAGATCGTCCACATATTGCCCGCGCCCCTCCGTCAGGCGCTCGATATGTGGTCTGGGGATGGCTTGCCCGATGTGGCGGGCATCCTGAAGCGGTGCAGCCAGCGGTGGTGCGACCGGCGCGGGCCGGGCTTCGTTGCTGATGTCTGGCCGAGCTTGGGGGTCGTGCAGAAAACGGCTCTCAGGTGCGTTCATGCTCGGACTCCTTCACGGGTTTCAAGACGTTCAGCCAGAACATCGCAGATGGCATCAACAATGGCCTGGTAGCCGGTGCAGCGGCAGTAATTGCCGGAAATCCATTCGCGCACCTCCTCTCGGCTGGCGTCCGGACGGCTCTCAACCAGTTCATTGGCGGCCAGCAACATGCCTGATGTGCAAAAGCCGCACTGCAGCGCATTTCGGCGAATAAACGCCTGCTGCAAGCTGCGCAATGTGCCGCTCTCGCTCAGACCCTCCACCGTGTTCACGCTGCGGCCATCGACCTGTACCGCCAGCACCAGACAGCCGCGGACGATCTGACCGTCCAGCTGAACGGTGCAGGCTCCGCAAACGCCATGTTCGCAACCGAGGTGCGAGCCTTTGAGGCCCATCTCGTCGCGTAAAAAATCCACGAGATGCGTCCGCGCAGCTGTTTGTCGCTCAACACGCTGACCGTTCAGAGTGATGCGTAGGGTTCGGGACTGCGGCAATTGAGATTCTTCGTTGCTCATAAACGTCCTTGAAGTGAGGTGTTTTCAGGGCCAGCCCTGGCAGTACCCGCATCCATGATGCTGACCAGCGCCCGTTTGAGCAGCACACCTGACAGTTGCCGTTTCGCAGCTTCGCTGTGAGTCAGATCGGCCAGCGGCTGCAGTTCGGCGTGCAGCGCCTTGACGGCGATCTG
>JANOLL010000086.1:0-8896 GCA_031419775.1 Polaromonas sp.
TTCGAGCGCAATTTTTTCGAGCGCCATCGCCAGCTTGAACAGCGGGTCGTTCTCAAGCCCCATCTCGTGCAGCACTTCCTTGCAGGTTTCCTGCATCAGTTTGGCGCGCGGATCGTAGTTTTTGTAAACGCGGTGACCAAAACCCATCAGCTTGACACCAGAGTTTTTGTCCTTGACCTGTTTAATGAATTCACCAATGTTCTCGACGCCACCGTTTTTCTGGATGTCGCCCAGCATGTTCAGGGCGGCCTCATTGGCACCGCCATGCGCAGGGCCCCACAGACACGCCACGCCGGCCGCGATGGCGGCAAACGGGTTGGTGCCCGACGAGCCGCATAGCCGCACAGTGGACGTTGAGGCGTTTTGCTCATGGTCTGCATGCAGGGTGAAAATCCGGTCGAGCGCGCGTTCCAGCACCGGGTTGACCTTGTAGTCCTCGCAGGGCGTGGCAAACATCATGTGCAGGAAATTGCCAGCGTAGCTCAGATGGTTCTTAGGGTACATGTAGGGCTGACCGGCGGTGTACTTGTAAGCCATAGCGACCAGCGTCGGCATCTTGGCAATCAGCCGAATGGCAGCAATCTCGCGGTGCTGCGGATTGTTGATGTCGGTGCTGTCATGGTAGAAGGCAGACAACGCGCCAACCAGTCCGGTCATGATCGCCATTGGGTGCGCGTCGCGGCGAAAGCCACGCAAGAAGAACTGCATCTGCTCGTTGACCATGGTGTGGTTGGTCACGCGGCTTACGAAGTCTTTTTTCTGGTCACCGTTTGGCAGTTCACCGTACAGCAGCAGGTGGCAGGTCTCCAGAAAGTCACAGTTGGTGGCCAGCTGCTCGATGGGATAACCGCGGTACAGTAGCTCGCCCTTGTCGCCATCGATATAGGTGATGGCCGACTGGCATGAGGCGGTCGACAGGAAACCGGGGTCATAAGTAAACATGCCGGTTTGGGCGTACAGCTTGCGGATGTCGACCACATCCGGGCCGAGCTCGCCTTGATACACGGGCAAATCGATGCTCGGGCTGCCGTTGCTGAAGTTCAAGGTGGCTTTGTTGTCAGCGAGCTTCATTTCATGCTTCTTTCTATTCAAGTCAAACAGATGCCGGGTTGACACCGGGGGATACAGGACGAAGCAGGGTCAGGACTTCCAAGGCTTCAATGGTGCAAGCGCTGGCTTTGCCGGCCTCCTCGGAAAGCTGGCTGGGCTCTTTACGATTCAGCAAAAGATCGAGCAAGTCGTTATCCGACAGGTCCATCAATCCGCTCAGCCCATTGGCCTGCCGGACTGTCAGCGTGCTTTCGTGACGCGCAAAAAACCGCTCAATCAGCAAGTCATTTTCGAGCAGACCGCGGCGGCAGCGCCAGCGCAGTTTGCTGTAAGCGCGTTCGTCGAGCAGTTCTTCAGACATGGCTAAGTTTGAACTTCGGCGTCAGACCGAGCGTAGCACCATCATCTCTTTAATTTTGCCGATAGCAACCGTCGGGTTCAAGCCCTTGGGGCAAACATCCACGCAGTTCATGATGGTGTGGCAACGGAACAGGCGGTAGGGGTCTTCCAGGTTGTCCAGGCGTTCGGCAGTCGCCTCGTCACGGCTGTCAGCAATGAAGCGATAGGCCTGCAGCAAGCCGGCGGGGCCGACAAATTTATCGGGATTCCACCAGAAGCTGGGGCAGGATGTGGAGCAGCTGGCGCACAAAATGCATTCATACAGCCCATTGAGCTCGTCGCGCTCCTCCGGGCTTTGCAGGCGCTCTTTTTCGGGCGGAACGTTGTCGTTGATCAGATATGGCTTGATCGAGTTGTACTGTTTAAAAAACTGGGTCATGTCGACGATCAGGTCGCGCACCACGGGCAGGCCAGGCAGCGGCTTGAGGGTGATGGTGCCCGGGAGGGTGCGCATGTTGGTCAAACACGCCAGCCCATTTTTGCCGTTGATATTCATGGCGTCCGAGCCGCAGACGCCTTCGCGACAGGAGCGCCTGAAACTGATGGTCGGGTCCTGCGCTTTGAGTTTCATCAGTGCATCCAGCAGCATGCGTTCGCTGCCATCGAGTTCGACTTCGATGGTCTGCATGTAGGGCTTGGCATCGGCATCGGGGTCGTAGCGATAGATATTGAAAGTCCGTTTAGCCATGGTGTGTTCTCTCTGATTTTTGAGTTAGAAGCTGCGCACGGTGAGCGGGATGGACTCTGCCGTCAAAGGCTTCATCTGCACGGGTTTGTAGCTCAATTTATTGCCTTCGCTGTGCCACAGCGTGTGCTTGTGCCAGTCGCTATCGTTTCGGCCATTGGGGTGCGCTGCCGTGTCGCCATAGTCGTCCACCGAGTGCGCGCCCCGGCTCTCGCGGCGGGCTGCGGCCGACACCATGGTGGCTTCTGCAGACTCGATCAGATTCTCAACTTCCAGGGCTTCGATGCGGGCGGTGTTGAAAATCTTGGACTTGTCTTTCAGGCCGATATTTTTCACGCGTTCGCGCAAGGCTGCAATCTTGACCACCCCCTGGTCCATGCTGGCCTGGGTCCGGAAGACGCCGGCATGCAATTGCATGGTGCTGCGGATGTCATTGGCCACATCCTGCGCGTACTCGCCGTCGGTAGCGTTGTCCAGACGGGCGATGCGCGCCAGCGTCAGGTCTGCAGCATCAGCGGGTAGCCCCTTGTGCGTCGTGCCCTTGTTGAATTCGACAATGTGGTTACCCGCAGCGCGGCCAAAGACCAGCAAGTCCAGCAGCGAGTTGGTGCCTAGGCGATTCGCGCCATGCACGCTGACGCAAGAGCATTCGCCCACCGCATACAAGCCGTTGACCACGACGCTCTGGTTGGCGGCATTTTGCGTGACCACCTGGCCATGAATGTTGGTCGGGATACCGCCCATCTGGTAGTGGATGGTGGGCACCACCGGAATCGGCTCACGCGTGATGTCGACGTTGGCGAAATTATGGCCAATCTCAAACACTGAAGGCAGGCGCTTCATGATGGTGTCTGCGCCAAGATGGGTCATGTCCAAGTTGATGTAGTCCTTGTTAGGACCGCAGCCACGACCTTCCTTGATTTCCTGGTCCATGCAGCGCGAAACGTAATCGCGCGGCGCCAAGTCTTTGTATGCGGGGGCATAGCGCTCCATGAAGCGCTCACCATTGCTGTTGCGCAAGATGGCGCCTTCACCGCGGCAGCCCTCGGTCAGCAAAACGCCGGCACCCGCCACCCCGGTCGGATGAAATTGCCAGAACTCCATGTCTTCCAGCGGAATGCCGGCGCGGGCCGCCATGCCCAGCCCATCGCCGGTATTGATGAAGGCGTTGGTCGAAGCTGCAAAAATCCGACCCGCACCGCCCGTGGCCAGCAGCGTGGTTTTGGCTTCAAAAATGTGAACGTCGCCGGTCTCCATTTCGATCGCAGTGACGCCGACCACGTCGCCATCGGCATCGCGAATCAGGTCCATCGCCAGCCACTCGACAAAAAAGCTGGTTTTTTCTTTCACATTTTGCTGGTATAGCGTGTGCAGCATGGCGTGACCGGTCCGGTCCGCCGCAGCGCAGGCGCGCTGAACCGATTTTTCGCCGTAGTTGGCCGTATGGCCGCCAAAGGGCCGCTGGTAAATCGTGCCGTCCGGGTTGCGGTCAAACGGCATGCCCATGTGTTCGAGGTCGTAGACCACCTTGGGGGCCTCACGGCACATGTATTCAATCGCATCCTGATCGCCCAGCCAGTCAGAACCCTTGACCGTGTCATAAAAATGGTAATGCCAGTTGTCTTCACTCATGTTGCCGAGTGAGGCGCCAATCCCACCTTGCGCCGCCACGGTGTGCGAACGGGTGGGAAACACCTTGGTCAACACTGCCACATTGAGTCCTGCGCGCGCCAGCTGCAATGAAGCGCGCATCCCGGAGCCTCCGGCGCCGACAATAACCACGTCAAATTTACGCTTGGGAAGATTGGAGTGAACGGTCATGTTTTTTCATGTCTCGGAAATCAGTCGCGGCGAGATGGCCTGAGGATGCGTAATGCGATGGAAAGACTTGTGTCGCTTGTGCCGTCCGGGAAGCAGCGCGCTACAGGCGCCAAAGCACCTGAATACTCCAGCCGGCACAGGCTGTCAGCCACACCAGTGTGAAGACTTGCAGGCCGAGGCGAACACTGACCGGTTTGATGTAGTCCATCCAGATGTCGCGCATGCCGACCCACACGTGGTACATCAAGGCGATGATGATGGTGAAAGTCAGAACCTTCATCCACTGGGAAGAAAAAATACCAGCCCATTTGTCGTAGCCGATCGGGCCTTTGCTGAAAATCACCTGGGCCAGGACCAGCAGGGTGAAAAGTGCCATCAGCCCAGCAGTGATGCGCTGGGCCAGCCAATCACGCAAACCGTAGTGCGCGCCAACAACAATGCGTTTGGAACCGTAATTTACTGCCATGGTGGGGTGCTTCCGGTGTGTGGATTCAGTACAGGCCAAACAACTTGGCACCAAGCACCAAGGTCAAGCCGATGCTCAGCACCAGTGTGACCACTGCAGAGGATTTTCCGAATTCTTTGGTCACGGCAGAGTGATGAGTGTCTGACCACAGGTGACGCAGCCCGGCGATGGCATGGTGCAGGTAAGACCAGATCAGGGCCAGCGCAACCAGCTTCCAGATGATGCCCGGCAGACCCAGCATCCCCACATTGAAGGCGCCCTTGAATTTTGCAAATGAAATTTCTGACGACAGCGATGTGTCAAACATCCAGATGATGAAGGGCATCAGCACAAACATGATGGCCCCGCTGACGCGGTGAAGGATGGAGACCAGCCCGGCCAGTGGCAGCCGGTAACCGGGTAGGTCGGTAAAAGCATTGATGTTGCGGAACTCGGGGCGCTTCTTGATGCTGGCGGTCGCTGAATCGGACATGCTTTACTTTCTGTATAACGAGTCGCTACTTGTGTAAATGCGGTAAGGCCTCAATGCGGTGCGAATTATGGTTAACCCTCAAATTCTATTGCAATGCACCATAGTTCTTGACTCGATGGCAGCTTGGCTTGAAATTTTTCTCGGTTAGCTCGCTTATAAATGGTCCAGGTTGGCCAACATCTCTTTGGCGCGCGTCCGGACCTGCTGGCGCTGCTCCGCCGGCATGCGCTGCAGATTTTTCACCATCAGGGCCGTGCGCGGGTTGCTTCCGAACGTCTGCTCGTGTTGGTCCAGAAAATTCCAGTAGAGCGTGGTCATGGGACAGGCGCTGGCACCGGTCCGTGTTTCGGGCTCGTAGGCGCAGTCGCTGCAGTAATTGCTCATGCGCTTGATATAAGCGCCGCTGGCCACATAGGGCTTGGACGTGAAGCGCCCGCCGTTGGCAAACAGCGCCATGCCGGCGGTATTGGGCAGTTCCACCCATTCCACCGCATCGACGTAGACCGCCAGGTACCAGTCGCACAGGGCTTGCGGCGAGATGTGTGCGGTCACGCCAAACATGCCGGTGACCATCAGGCGCTGGATATGGTGCGAGTAGCCGTTACGCAGCGTCTGCGTGATGCACTGGCGCATGCAGTTCATTCGGGTATCGCCGGTCCAGTACCAGGCGGGCAGCGCGTTGGTGTGGCCGTAATGGTTGGCTTCCTTCAGCGCAGGCATGTCCAGAAAATACACCCCGCGCATGAACTCTCGCCAGCCCAGCACCTGGCGGATAAAGCCCTCCACACTGGCAAGCGGCAAGCCGCGCTCGAGATAAGCCTGCTCGGCGGCCTGGACCACTTCTAGCGGATTAAGCAGTTTCAGGTTCAATGAGCTCGATAGCAGCGAATGCCAGCCAAAGTCCAGGTCGGTCCACATCGCGTCTTCGTGCGGTCCAAACTGCGGCAGACGGTCGTCGATGAAGCTTTTCAGGGCAGCCAGCGCCTGCTCGCGTGTGACAGGCCAGTTGAAATTTTCCAGGCTACCGGGGTGATCTGCAAAACGGGCATTGACCAGCGTCATCACGTCCTGCGTGATCTGGTCTGGCGCGTAGCGGACGGTTGGCGGCAGATTTTTCGGGCCGGCCTTGCCGAAGCTTTTGCGGTTCTCGCTGTCAAAATTCCACTGGCCCCCGACCGGTTCGTCGCCGTCCATCAACACCTTGTATTGCTTGCGCAGGACGCGGTAGAAAAACTCCATGCGCAGGCTGGTCGATTTGCCGGCCCATTTGCGGAACTGCGGCAGGCTGCACAGAAAGTGCTTGTCTTCCCGCCACTCCAGCACCGTTTTTAGAGGTTTTAGGGCCTTATCCCCCGTTTTCTGTGCGCTGAGTGCTATTGAATTTATAGCATCGTCAAGCTGCTGCCGCACCCGCAGGTCGCCGGGCTCGACGCCAATCACCCGCTGTGGCCGGTATTTTTCCAGGGCCGAACGCAGTCCGTCGGCCAGCGTCACGTCGCCCTCCCGGTCCAGCGAGCGGTATTCCACCTGCCAGTGCCGTTGCCGCAGGCGCTCCGCAAAATGCCGCATGGCCGACAGAAAAAGGGTAGTTCGGATTTTGTGCGACCACACGTGGGTCGACTCTTCCAGTGCCTCGACCATCAGCACCCGGTCTTGCTCTGCGTCAAATCCGTCGAAAGCCGACGACCAGTCATCGAGCTGGTCACCCAAAATCAAAATAAAGTGACGACAGGGTTCAGCGCGCATACGGCGGATTCTAATTACCGACCAAACGGTTTAGTGCGATCGGTGGCAATTCCTCGCGTGCCATGCGGGTTATGTTTTTGGCTGACTTGATCGAGTGCCAGTCAGCCTGGGCTTTTGGGCCCGGCATGCATCGGAGCAATATTTGACTTCATTCCAATTTTTGGCCCAGCTTTTGCGCCAGGTCATCTCGCGGCCGCATACCAGGCAAAGTTTGGCAGGAAGTGACGCCTTGTTGCCCTTGAAACCCACGGCTGGTCTCCCGGTCAGCTCAGCGTGTTGTGGTAGTGGTGCGTGTCGGTGCGGTAGTAGCCGCGGCGCAGCTCCATCGGCACGTTCTGGTAGGTGTAGGCAATCCGCTCGACGCTCAAAAGCGGCGTTCCATGCTCTACTTTTAACAGCAGGTCACGGCCGTCTGTTGCGGGCTCGGCGCGTATTTTCTCTTCAGCCCGGACCATGCGCACATTGAATTCGATCTCAAACAGGGCGTACATCGGGCCGTGGTAGCTGGCCAGGCGGTCGGCCGTCAGACCTTTGAAGGGGGCAGCGGGCAGCCACAGGTCTTCCAGAATAACGGGTGTGCCTGCAAAACTGAGCACCCGTCGCGCCTGCAGCACCGGGTCGCCGGTTCGCAAGGCCAGAGCCCTGGCAATGTCGGCGCTGGCACGGGTGCGCCGGCAGTCGATGATGTCGCGCTGGGCCGGGCCCTCGCTGCCGGGTGTTCCACTGTCGGGTACCAGCTTGAGGAATCGAAACTGCACCTGCTGCTCGGCGTGGGTCGCCACAAACGTGCCCCGTCCCTGGCGGCGCACCACCAGGTTATCGGCCGTCAATTCGTCAATCGCCTTGCGCACCGTACCCTGGCTCACGCGGTAGCGGGCAGCAAGTTCCATCTCGGACGGTATGACCTCGCCGGGCTTCCACTCCCCTGACTGCAGGCTTTGCAGAATCAGGCTCTTGATTTGCTGATAAAGGGGGCTAAAAGCGGGCGTGGGGCCGGCAAATTCATCAGTTGCAAGGGGGGACGGAAGTGCTGGGATGGCGGCCATGTCAACTCTCTAAAACTTCGCCTAATCATATCTTATATAAGACATAAGACAAATTCGCTGGCGGCGTTATTCGGGCGTAGAATCGCCGGCTGAAGCCGATGCCTGACAGTGCTCTGACTGACGCTGTCGACGTGCACATTTGCCGATTTTTAAACCTCTGAAAGTTGTCCATCATGAGCAAAAAACCCGTTCGAGTGGCCGTTACTGGCGCTGCTGGCCAGATTGGTTATGCCCTGCTGTTTCGCATTGCGTCTGGTGAAATGCTGGGCAAAGACCAGCCGGTGATTCTGCAGTTGCTTGAAGTGCCAGTCGAGGGCCCGCAAAAGGCGCTCAAAGGCGTGATGATGGAGCTCGACGATTGTGCGTTTCCGCTGCTGGCAGGCATGGAAGCCCACAGCGACCCGATGACGGCATTCAAGGACACCGACTACGCGCTCTTGGTGGGCTCACGACCCCGCGGCCCCGGCATGGAGCGCGCCGAACTGCTGGCGGTTAACGGCGCGATTTTCATCGCCCAGGGCAAGGCCCTCAACGCCGTGGCCAGTCGAAACGTCAAGGTGCTGGTGGTGGGCAACCCGGCCAACACCAATGCCTACATCGCGATGAAAAGCGCGCCAGACCTGCCGCGCAGGAACTTCACCGCCATGCTGCGCCTGGACCACAACCGTGCAGCCAGCCAGATCGCTGCCAAGACTGGCAAGGCCGTGGCTGATATTGAAAAACTCACCGTTTGGGGCAACCACTCTCCGACCATGTACGCCGACTACCGCTTTGCGACGGTCAAGGGCGAAAGCGTCGCCAGCATGATCAATGACCAGGAATGGAATGCCAACACCTTTTTGCCGACGGTCGGCAAGCGCGGCGCGGCCATCATTGAGGCGCGCGGCGTGTCGTCGGCCGCTTCGGCTGCCAACGCGGCGATCGATCACATGCGTGACTGGGCGCTGGGCACCAACGGGAAATGGGTCACCATGGGTATTGCATCGGATGGTCAGTACGGCATTCCGAAAGACACGATGTTCGGCTTTCCGGTTACCTGCGAGGGCGGTGAATACAAGCTGGTTGAAGGTTTGACGATTGATGCCTTCAGCCAGGAGCGTATCAACAAGACGCTCGATGAATTGAAAGGTGAGCAAGACGGTGTCAAGCATCTGCTTTGATTTCACCGCCTAGCCCAACGTGATGCACCCTCGCGACGCACTGCTAGGCGC
>JANOLL010000087.1:0-5332 GCA_031419775.1 Polaromonas sp.
GGCACATATTGTGTGGATGAGCTTACGTATGATTTCCCGCTCCCTGGAGACCGGAAACCTACGGACGTTGACTCCTACACACTCCCTCAAAAGACAGCCGACAAGTCGCTTTGCGAGCGCCATCGTTTCAGCAAGGGTTGAACGCGCGAACTCGGGTGAGTTCCTCTCAATGCAACGCGACTTCATCTGACAATATCGAACTATCACCCGTGTCTAATTGGGAAATGGTTGTTAAAAATTATCAATTTCGGTCCCTCTCCAAGGAATCGATTGGTTTTGTTGAGTCGGTATCGCGGGGCCCCACCACACACCCAAGCGTTCCATCGGCTCATCAGGCCGGGCTTCAGCGCCGACCTGACGTGGCGAATACTTCGAGATTGACCGGTTCACCAATGCGTCTCAGGTCGAGTTGCCCGACCTGTTTGTCCAGCTCCTTTGAGCCCGTCTATGACGCACCGTATGCCAGTCCGGCCATTGGAGGTTATTTGCGAAGGCACTATGAGGGTAGGGCTTCAAACGTTTTCGACAGCTGTCAATACGAACTTGTCACGTGTAACCACTGCACCTTGACATATCAGCGACAAGTACCTTCCGAGCCCATGCTTGATCATATCTACAACGGGTGGATTCCAGGCACTGAACTTGACTCCGATCACCGCAATTACAGCCTGTCCGAATATCGATATCTGGCCGAGCAGGTTCAATTCATCATTGAACACTTTGGACTTGCACCCAGTAATTTGAGCGTACTTGATTTTGGGTTCGGATGGGGGCACTGGGCTCGTATGGCCATGGCTTATGGTTGCAATGTGTCGGGCGTAGAACTGTCCAATGAACGTATGCAGCACGGACAGTCAGTAGGAATCAAGATTCTGGCCCTGGCAGACCTCCCGGTCCAAAAATTTCACTTTATCAATACAGAACAGCTGTTTGAACACTTGACTGAGCCACGGCTTGTTTTGGATAAGCTGGCCCTCGCTTTATCCGCCGACGGGATAATCAAAATCAGTGTCCCTGACTCTAAGAAATCCCTCACAAAGCTTAAACGTTTGAAAGATTTTGACGCACTCACAAGCGAGCACCAAATGGCTATCGCACCTCTGGAACACGTCAATTCCTACACCCACGACTCACTGGTTCAGCTGGGTAGATCAGCCGGATTAAAACCAATGATCCCAAGCTTTTACAAGCTTTTCAATAGTGCTTCTGGCCTGCTTGAAGTCCAGAAACTTCTGCGCGTTGCCATCCGACCTTTTTACAGACATATCTATCCGAGAAGCACTTTCATTTACTTCGTCCGGGCTTAAAAGGAGTTTCTCCGTTTTCGTATAAACAAATCAGTTTCCATCGCGATGCTATTTGATGCAACGGCACTCCGAAGATCAAGCAGATCGGATAGCTGTATGACGGCAGTCAGTGTGAAGCAGCCTTTTGATTGTTCCGCGGCAACATCCGCTTCTGGCCCGATACGAGCCGTTCACACAAACTTAGAAATCGGCCACTCCCGCTGGAGTGGGCTGATAGGCACCCCTCGTTATGCCTGTGTTTACGACTTTAATTGCACGAAATAACTAACGCGCACTTAACTACCCCACCCGTCACTCAACCGTGACACTCTTGGCCAGATTACGCGGTTTATCGACGTCGGTGCCACGCGCAACGGCCGTGTGATAGGCCAGCAGCTGCAGCGGCACCACGTGCAGGAGAGGACTCAGAGCGCCGTAGTGTTCAGGCATGCGGATCACATGGATGCCCTCACTTTGGCCCAGGCGGCTGTCGGCATCAGCCAGCACATACAGCACGCCGCCTCGGGCGCGGACCTCCTGCAAATTGCTTTTGAGCTTTTCCAGCAGGCTGTCATTGGGCGCCACCGCCACCACCGGCATGGCGCTGGTGACGAGCGCCAGCGGGCCGTGCTTGAGCTCGCCTGCTGGGTAGGCCTCGGCATGGATATAGCTGATTTCCTTGAGCTTGAGGGCACCTTCCAGGGCAATCGGATAGTGCAGGCCTCGCCCCAGAAAGAGCGCGTTCTCCTGCTTGGCGAAGTCCTCGGCCCAACTGATGATTTGCGGCTCCAGCGCCAGCACGGCAGACAGGGCTGCTGGCAGGTGCCGCATGGCCTTGAGGTGCATCGCTTCTGCTTCATCGCTGAGACGGCCCTTGCTTTGCGCCAAGGCTAGCGTGAGCAAAAACAGACCGGCCAGCTGCGCGGTAAAAGCTTTGGTCGAGGCGACACCGATCTCCACTCCTGCCCGCGTGATGTAGGCCAACTTGCATTCGCGCACCATCGCTGATGTGGCCACATTGCAGATCGTCAGCGTGTGCGCCATGCCGAGTGACTGCGCATGGCGCAGCGCCGCCAGCGTGTCGGCTGTCTCGCCGCTTTGGGTAATGGTGACCACCAGTGTCCGGGGGTTGGGCACCGAGGTGCGGTAGCGGTATTCGCTGGCTACTTCAACCTGCGTCGGAATGCCGGCAATCGACTCCAGCCAGTATTTGGCCGTGCAGCCACTGTAGTAGCTGGTGCCACACGCCAGAATCAGTACCGAATCAAGGTCTTTGAACACCCGGTAGGCCGCGTCACCAAACAGCTCGGGCACGATACCAACCACACCTTCGAGCGTGTCGGCAATGGCGCGCGGCTGCTCGAATATTTCTTTTTGCATGTAGTGGCGGTATGGCCCCAGCTCCGCTGCGCCGCTGTGGGCATGCACGGTTTTGACCGGATGCTGCACCGCCTTGTGGTGCCGGTCAATCACCCAGTACTTGCCAAGCTGCAGGTCGACCATATCGCCTTCTTCAAGGTACACGATCTGATCGGTCACACCGGCAAGGGCCATCGCGTCACTCGCGAGGAAATTTTCAGAGTGGTCTTGGCCTATGCCCAGAATCAACGGTGACCCAGCGCGTGCGCCGACCACCCGGTGCGGTTCGTCCTTGCAAAATGCGGCAATCGCATAAGCGCCGTGCAGATGTGCCACCGTCGCCTGGAGTGCCTCGAACAAGTCGCCGTCATACAGGCTGTCCATTAAGTGCACGATGACTTCGGTGTCGGTCTGGCTGTCAAACACATAGCCTTTGGCCTGCAGGGCGGCGCGCAGCTCTTCATGGTTTTCAATGATGCCGTTGTGGACCAGGGCGACTTTTCCGGGCCGACCGGCGTGGCTGTCATCAAGGCTGCTGTGGCCCGTGCCATGACTGAAATGCGGATGCGCGTTGTGCACGGCAGGGGCGCCATGGGTGGCCCAACGGGTATGGGCAATGCCGGTGCCGCTTTGAATGTTTTCTGCGCTCACCTGTTGCTGCAGGTCGGCCACGCGCGCGGTGCTGCGCGCCCGCCGCAGACCGGCAGGCCGTCCGGCGTCCGGTCGGTCAGCGTAAACCGCTATGCCGCAGGAGTCATAGCCGCGGTATTCCAGCCGCTGCAGGCCCTGCGCCAGCAAGGGAACAATATTTCGGGTCGAAACCGCTGCAACGATGCCGCACATAAGCGATGCCTTTTTGACACTTTGTTGTCGCTCATGCTACGCTGAAGATATTTTCTTTAATTTACATTATTAAATGTTATTCGTAATTTAATTTCATTACATTAAAAATTCGGAATTAAATTTCAAATAGGCTTTTACTTTGGAACAATCTACCCTTGATGAAGTTGACATCAAGCTCCTGGAGTTGCTGCAAACGGACGCATCTCTAAGCAACCAGGCGCTAGCCGAGCGGGTGCATATCTCGCCACCCACCTGCCTCAGGCGCATCAAACGGCTACGCGATGCGGGGCTGATTGAGCGGCAGATCGCACTGCTGCACACCGGCAAACTGGCCGAGGTGCTGGGACACGGCCTGACGGCAATCGTAGAAATCACCCTGGACCGGCAGGATGCCGACCAGCTCGACGCCTTCGAGCAACGGGTGGTAGCCGATACCGCCGTGCAGCAGTGTTACCGCACTTCCCCCGGACCCGACTTTGTTTTGGTGCTGCAGCTTGCCGACATGCCGCGCTACGCGGCGCTGGCGCAGCGGCTGTTTACCAGTGACGCCAATGTGCGCAATGTGAAGGCGTTTTTCAGCGTCAAGCGCGCAAAATTTGAGCCAAAAGTGCTGCTGGCCACATGAATTCGTACACTTTTTGCTATCAAAAAAATAGCTTTCATCGCCGTGCACCCGCCGCCAGTATCAAGCTGGCTTGGGGTTTTATTTTTTGAGCGGCCGCTTCCAGTTTGGCAAACTGAGCTGCTTGCCGCGCGCCACAGTGAGCGCCCCGGGTGCTGTGCTTTTGGTGATGGTCGAGCCACCTCCCACCGTTCCACCCGCACCAATCGTGACCGGCGCGACCAGCACGCAGTTGCTTCCGATGTGCACGTCGTTTTCCATCACCGTCCGATGCTTGTTGGCGCCGTCATAGTTGGCCGTGATGCTTCCGGCGCCAAAATTGACGCGCTCGCCCACCGTGGCATCGCCCAGATAGGCCAGGTGGTTGGCTTTGGCACCTTGAGCCAGCGTGGCGTTCTTGACCTCGACAAAGTTACCAATGTGCACGTCGGCACCGAGTTGCGCACCGGGCCGCAAGCGGGCAAACGGCCCCACCAGCGCGCCTTGACCCACGCTGACGCCGAGCTTTTCACCATCGATGTGGGTGAACGGATGAATCACCGCGCCAGCAGCAATCGTGCAGTCAGCGATCACGCAGTTGGCGCCAATGCGCACGCCATCGCCCAGGCTGACGTCGCCTTCAAATACGCAGTTGACGTCAATTTCCACGTCCTGCCCGCAGGTTAACAAGCCACGCACGTCCAGCCGCGCGGGGTCGGCCAGCCGCACGCCCTGCTCCATCAGTTCGGCAGCCAACCGGCTTTGGTAGACGCGCTCGAGCGCGGCCAGTTGCAGCGGGCTGTTGACGCCCGCCACCTGCGCGGCATCAACAATCTGGTGCGCCACCACGGCCACACCGTCGTCCACCGCGAACTTCACGATGTCTGTCAGGTAATACTCGTTTTGCGCGTTGTGGTTGCCGAGACGCGCCGGCCAGCGGCGCAGCAGACGCGTCGGCACGGCCATGATGCCGCTGTAGATTTCTGTGATATCGCGCTGCGCCGCGTTGGCGTCCTTGTGCTCGACGATGGCGCGCACCTGCGCCGAGGCCTGTGGCCCCCCGCGAACGATGCGCCCATAACCCGTGGGGTCAGCCATGTTGAGCGTCAACAAGGCCAGACGCTGACCGTCGCACTCGGCCAGCAAGGCCTGCAGCGTGGCGGCCTGGGTCAGCGGAACGTCTCCCGACAGCACCAGCGTCACGCCGTCATCGCCCAGCAGGGGCAGGGCCTGCAGCACCGCA
>JANOLL010000088.1:0-8473 GCA_031419775.1 Polaromonas sp.
GCGCCGACGACAAAACGCGGCCTGTCGGGCGTGGAGAACTTGTCGCAGGCCGCGCGGGCAATGCGGGCTGATTCGTGGTTCATCTCGACTGCCAGATCGGCCATGTCGTAGTCCGCTTGCGCCACGGTGGTCGCACCAAAGGTATTGGTTTCAATCAGGTCCGCGCCTGCGGCCAGGTAACCTTCGTGGATGTCACGGATCACATCAGGCCGGGTCAGGCTCAGCAGCTCATTGTTGCCCTTGATGTCGCGCGGAAAGCTTGCAAAGCGCTCTCCCCGGTATTGCGCCTCAGTCAGCCTGAAGCGTTGGATCATCGTACCCATCGCGCCGTCCAGGATGGCGATGCGTTGCTCGAGAATGGCCGGGAGCTGCTGGCCGCGGGTATAGAGGATGGGCTTCATGGGCAGATTTTAAGTGGCCGGGGCTTAGGCTCACGGTATAGCTGACAATCAGCGCGCAGGCTTACTTGTGGATTTTCAGCGCTGCAGAATGCTGTGAGGAGCCTTGACTCAGCATTCTGAATTGTCAACCGCAAGCTGTCCGGTTAAATCGCAGCTGTTTAGCTATTATTTTTATAGCATTTGATTTGTAGCATTTCCTTTAGTTTTTTGTTTTGCCTCACTTGCCTGACCAATCCGCTCTCACTACGTCGCTGCAGGTCCTTCGCGAAGTCTTTGGCTACGACGCTTTCCGGGGGCCGCAGGCGGCCATCGTCGACCATGTGGTACGTGGCGGTGACGCACTGGTGCTGATGCCAACAGGCGGCGGCAAGTCGCTGTGCTACCAGATCCCGGCCATCGCCCGGCAAAAGGCTGGCCATGGCGTGACCATCGTCGTCTCCCCGCTGATTGCACTGATGCACGACCAGGTCGGTGCGCTGCATGAGGCGGGCGTGGCGGCGGCGTTTTTGAACTCGACTCAAACTTACGAAGAAAGCAGCGCACTTGAAAAGCAGCTGCTCAACAATGAGCTGACGCTGCTCTATGCCGCACCCGAACGCATCAACACGCCGCGCATGAAAGGCCTGCTGACCAGCCTGCACGAGCGGGGGCTGCTCAGCTTGTTCGCCATTGACGAGGCCCACTGCGTGAGCCAATGGGGCCATGATTTCAGGCCGGAGTACCGGTCCCTGAGCCTGCTGCATGAACTCTTTCCTGATGTGCCGCGCATGGCGCTCACCGCTACTGCCGACGCGCTAACCCGGCAGGACATGATCGAGCGGCTCCGGCTCGAAGGAGCGTATCAGTTTGTCAGCAGCTTTGATCGCCCCAACATCCGATACACCATCGTTGAAAAATCCGATGCAACGCGGCAGCTGTTGCGTTTTATCCAGGCAGACCATTCAGGTGAAGCCGGCATTGTGTATTGCCAGTCCCGCAAGCGGGTCGAAGAGATCGCTGACATGCTCGCTGATGCCGGGGTCAAATCCATGGCCTACCACGCCGGGCTGGACAGCAGTCTTCGCCAGCAGCGGCAGGACCGTTTTTTACGTGAAGACGGCATGGTGATGGTGGCGACGATTGCATTTGGAATGGGCATCGACAAGCCCGACGTGCGCTTCGTTGCCCATCTGGATATGCCCAAAAACATTGAAGGCTACTACCAGGAGACCGGTCGCGCTGGCCGCGATGGCCTGGCCGCCGATGCGTGGATGGCTTACGGGTTGAATGACGTCGTCAACCAGCGCCGCATGATCGACACCAGCGATGCCGCCAGCGAGGAGTTTAAGGCGGTGATGCGCGGCAAGCTCGACGCGCTGCTGAGCCTGGCCGAGAGCACCGCGTGCCGCCGCGCCGCATTGCTGACCTACTTTGGGGAAGAACTTGGCAGCGGACCCAACAAGAGGCGTCCAAGTGAAGGCTTTTTCGAGCAGGGCCACGAAGTGAAAAGCGTGGGGGCCTATTGCGGCAACTGCGACAACTGCCTGACGCCTCCCGCGGTATGGGACGCGACCGATGCCGCACGCAAAATGCTCAGCTGCCTCTACCGGGTGCAGCAGGCCAGCGGTATCGGCTTTGGCGCAGGCCATTTGATGGATATCCTGCGCGGTAGGGTGACCGAAAAAGTGACCCAGCATGGCCACGACAGGCTCAGCACCTTTGGCATAGGCGCTGACCTGGGCGAAGTGCAGTGGCGCAGCCTGCTGCGCCAATTGATTGCCAAGAACATGGTGCGCGTCGACCCGCAGGCTTTCAACACACTGCAGCTGATGCCCGAGGCGCGCCAGGTCTTAAGGGGCGAAACCACCGTGCTGCTGCGCGAGCAAACAACGGCCGGCAGGGCAGGCCAGACCGGCGCCTTGAAACGCGGCACCAAAAGCTCTGTCAAAGGCCTGGCAGAAGCCTCGCTCAACAGCGCCGCAATCGAGCGTTTGGTCAAGCTTAAAGCCTGGCGCGCTGAAGTCGCGCGCGAACATAACCTGCCAGCCTTTGTGATCTTTCACGATGCCACGCTGCGCGCCATCGCCGAGCGCGCGCCCCGGCAACGGGACGACCTGTTGGACATTTCCGGGATGGGCGTGAAAAAATTGGATGCCTACGGTGCCGAAGTTCTACGGGTGTGCGCCGCACCGGCCTAGGGCATAAACCCAATAGGTCGCGACTCGCGCACCTCGGGCTTGATGCGGTGCTCGGCCTCGAGCTGGCTCATGAACTCATCCGCGGTGAAAACCGCCGCCAAAATATCGGTCTGGCGCTTGACCGCCGCGAAGTCGCCCGGGCAAATCTGCGTGAGCAGGCCCAGTCGGGCGCGTAAATCGCCGGTCATCGCAGACAGGTCGCCGGCAAGTGCTTCGGTCACGAACATCGCTTCGCGCTGACTGGCCGTCAGCGGCATGAACTTGATCTTGAACGTGAAGCGCCGCAACGCAGCCTGGTCCAGACTTTCGAGCAAGTTGGTGGTGCAGATAAAAATACCGGCATAGCGCTCCATGCCCTGCAGCATTTCGTTGACTTCAGTGACCTCATAGGTACGCTGCGCGCCGCGCCGGTCCTGCAGAAAACTGTCGGCTTCATCAAGCAGCAAAACGGCTTTTTCGAGCTCGGCTTCCTTGAACATGGTGGCCATGTTTTGCTCGGTCTCGCCAACATATTTGCTCATCAGGTCGCTGGCCTGCTTGATGATCAGGGGCTGGTCCAGTGTCTTGGCGATATGCTCGGCCAGCGCGGTCTTGCCGGTACCGGGCGCGCCGTAAAAACACAGGCTGCCATGTCCGCGACTTTTTAGCGCCTCGACAATGCGAGGCACCTCAAATCGCGATTCGACGTGCAGCATGCCCAGGTCATAAGTGGTCACACTGCGCCGGCCAGTGCTGTGCGCCCGGTTGCCAAGCGCCACGTCGGCGTTTTGAAGTTGCCGCTCCATCAGCGACTCCATCAGCGCTGGACGACCGCCCGCCAAAGCCGCACGCAAGCCTGCCGCATCCATGGGCGCGTCGATGCTGTGCTCAGGTGCGCTGGCCAGTCGCGCAAAACGCACCGCCGTTCTGATTTGCGCGGGCGTCAGGCCCTTGCGGGCGGTGAGCCGGGCGACAAAGGCGTCACTGACTTCGACTCCCTCAAGCGTTTTACGCACCACGCCTTCGCGCGCTCCCGGCGGCGGTGAGCGCAGCTCCAGGTGGTAGGCAAAACGGCGGCGAAAGGCTGGATCAATCTGCTCGATGCGATTGGTGACCCACAGCGTGGGCACGCTGTTGGACTCCAGAATCTGGTTGACCCAGGCTTTGCCATTAACAGACGCCCCAACCGGTGCGGACAGCTGATCGGAGCGTGCCATCAGTTGCGCGGCCTCGGTTGAAATCGGCGGGAACACATCTTCGACTTCATCAAACAGCAAGGCTGAATGGCTACTGCCCTTGAGGAAAACCTGAGCAATCTGCAAGGAGCGGTAACGGTCCCGGCCACTCAGGGAGTTGCCATCCCGATCAGCATATTCGACTTCAAACAGATCCAGACCCGCAGCCTGCGCGACCACCTTGGCGAGCTCGGTTTTGCCGGTACCAGGAGAGCCGTACAACAAGACATTGACGCCCTGTTCCTTGCTGGCGACGGCATTGCGCAGCAAGGTCACCAACACTTCAGCGTCCTCGCGCATGAACGCGAAATCAGCCAGCCCCAGGCTGCTGCGTGCGGCGGGGCGGGTAAATACCGCCATCAATTCATTGGTGTCGCGGTACTCCCGCATCAACACCGGCGGCAACTTCTCACTGACTTTCATCAGATCGGCCAGATCGGTGATGTTGTGCTCGGAGATCAGGTTTTCGACCATGCCGATACGCTCCAGCCGCGAGCCGGCGCGCAGGGCTTCTGCCACCTCAGGTGCCTTGACGCCGGCCACCTCGGCAATTGCGGCATAAGCCTCGGGCGCGTTGTTGACCTTGAACTCCACCAGCAGTGAGCGCAAGTCACGCTGATAGCGGGCCAGCGTACCGTAGAGCAGCAATGCCCGTTCGGCCCGATTGAGCTGCAACAGATTGGCCAGCGCGTCGATGTTTTTTTCAACCAGGGTGGACTGTTTTTTCAGGGCCCGGGCGATCCAGTCCCCGGTGGCACTCAATACCGACAGCAGGTCTTTAGGTTGATCCTTGGCGTACTCATCAAGGTAAAAAAACAGCGTCCCCTCCTCGTAAGGGCCACGCCAGGCACCATGGCGAGCCAGAAATTCGGTATCGCTAAGCGCCTCGTGACCCCGCCAGAATTCATTGTCCTTGCAACGGCGCCCGAGAAACTCACGCAGGCGCTGCAGCGCAGGCAAGGGCCAGACGAGGTGGCGACCAGACAATGCAAGCAGGCTGTTGAGGTCGCGCCGAACATTGAATTTAGCCCCCTGTCGCGCGGCCAGGCAAAGCACAAAGTGCGAACACATCAGGTCCAGCACCGGTGCCTGCTGGAGCCCGGGAGACAGCAGACCCGGTGGCTGATTCCCATCACCTTCGGAACGCTTGGCTTTCATCAAACCTCCATGTGGCAAAAAACGCACCCCTCAACGCACCTCGCCCTTCTGAATGCCTTGCCTGCCGTCGAGCAGTACCGACTGGACAACACGCCTGCCGCGCGTCGTCAGGTTCTCACCTTAACGCAGCTTGCACCATCAGGGAAGACGTCACGAGAGGGCTTTGTATTTCATAGGCCACATCCTGCGCCTATTTGAAAACCGCGCTGGCCGAGCGGTCTGTGCTCGCGCGGCGCGATACCATGGCCTCAACGCAAATGCTTGGCCAGGCGTGCCGAGGCCAGCTGTGTCAGGCTCACACTGCGCCGTCCCGGAACCAGTTCAAACGTCTCGCCCGCACGCAACGTGCCGGGCAGCGAGACCGAGAGGTAAAAACCACACAACTGGCTCTGCGCCATCAGCCGGATGGCACGTGAAAAGCCTATGGCCGCAGCAAACTTGTAGCACGGCTCGCGCGGGAGCGTGACGCGCAATTCGCAATCGCGAAACTTCAGCACATCGCCGACCCAGACATCGGTTTCAAGCAAGCCTTGCAGCGTCAGGTTTTCGCCCAGGCTGCCGGGTGCAAGCCGGTCGTCGAGTGGGCTGACGCCGGCCTGACGGCGGGCGTTTTGCCAAAAGGAATAGTGCTCTGCCGGGTAAGCGTAGACGGCTTTCTCAAGCCCACCATGAACCGACAGGTCTGCCTGCTCGTCGCCCATCAAGCCCAGCGGCGAGACGGCCACCGCGTGATCAACCGTCTGTTTGTGAAATGCCGTGAGCACATGGCGATCGCCGATCCTGACGCGTCGGGCGTTGCCAGTCTGAACGGAAATAAGCTGGGGCATGGGCGATCAATGCGACGGCGGGTTCAGAGCCTTGCAGCTCCCAAGCTCCCGCTGTTTTCAGTTCCAGCCGATAACCTCAAAGCCCTTTTCACTCAGACAGCGCTGAACGAACTGACGGTAAACGCCGTTGGGTCGATCGGGATGAAACGCCCCGGATACCGCCCCGGCCGAGCCGCCCACCGCCGCGCCGACCGCGCCTGCCCGCAATGCACCCTCGCCGCCGCGACCTGTCAGCAGCGCGCCGACAGCCGAAGCAACGCCAGTGGTGGCCGCTGCCTCGCCGGCGCGACGACTCACGGCATGGGTTTGTTCCGCGGGCTGCAGGCCAGAGGCGGCAGCTCGAGCTTTGCACGCATTGACTTCAAGCTGGCCCTGCGCAGCGCCGACGCGGTTGAGCGTTGCATTGGGATAGAGCACCGGTTGGGCTGATGCGCTGTTTTCGTGGGTGCTGGCACATCCGGCAAGGACCACGGCCAGGCACGCCATCGCGCAAGCCTGCAGCCCCGAAAGTTTCGATTCCTGAAGTGACGCTATAAAAACCCTCATCGCACGATTCCATTCCTGAAAAGTTTCGGTCAGCGCCAGGACGAGCACCGGGCATTTGTGAAGTCTACTCAGGTTCGAACCCGGATCCGGCAGCTTGTGTTGCAACAGTCGGTACCGGACGGGTAAACTAGAGCCAATCGTTTTAAGTACCAGGAATCCCATGTCTAACGCCACCGAGCACACCACTCACGCCCAACCCGCTGGCCAGCCGGCTCCTGAGCTGGACACCGTTGAATCGATCGCCATGGCGGCGCCCGTGGTGCTGCCCATTGTCGGCGGTGTGCTGATGTTTTTGCTGGCCTTCATCGCGGTTTACCTGGCCTGAAGCGCTGAGGAAGACTCCGGGCCTGCCCGGCCACTCACAAAACCCGCATCCTGCGGGTTTTTTTACGCCCGTCCGAGACATCCATTGCGCCGCATAAAGCTATGCATTTTTTGCATGATGTTCAGTCGTAAGTGCTATGGCGCTTCTGCCTGAGATTCCTAAAATGTGAGAAATCCCAGTCGGCATCTTCGTCGGACCGGGCCGCGGTGCCGCATCGAGCGGCTTGATTTTTTCGGGCGAAATTACCACTGAGCGCCATTTCGACAACTGTCCCCAGCCTGCCTCACTTTAGTCGGGCAGCCAGCCAAATCGTCCGACGACACCTGTCGAAATCACGCTTTTTTAACCTTGGAGTTTGTCTATGAACCACCCCGCCATGCAAGGGCTTAAGCTCAATACGCCCAGCTACGTCAAAAACGCCAAACTGATCGCCTGGGTGGCCGACATGGTGGCCTTGTGCAAGCCCGACCGGGTTTACTGGTGCGACGGCAGCGAAGAGGAATACCAGCGCCTGTCGCAGCAGCTGGTGGATGCAGGCACTTACATCAAACTCAATGAAGCCAAGCGCCCGAACAGTTTTCTGGCCTGCAGTGATCCGAGTGACGTGGCCCGGGTGGAAGACCGCACCTACATTTGCTCGGCTAAACAAGAGGACGCCGGACCGACCAACAATTGGGTCGACCCGAAGGAAATGCGGGCCACTTTGCACCCCCTGTTTGACGGTGCCATGCGTGGCCGCACCATGTACGTCGTGCCTTTCAGCATGGGGCCGCTCGGCTCACCGATCGCCCACATCGGGATCGAGCTGTCAGACAGCCCGTACGTTGCGGTCAACATGAAAATCATGGCGCGAATGGGCCAGCAGGTGTATGACGTGCTGGGCGTGGACGGGGAATTTGTTCCCTGCCTGCACACCGTCGGTGCGCCGCTCGCTGAAGGCCAGAAAGACGTGAAATGGCCTTGCAACAAAACCAAATACATCGTGCATTACCCCGAGACCCGCGAGATCTGGTCGTTTGGCTCCGGCTACGGTGGCAACGCCTTGTTAGGCAAAAAATGTTTGGCATTGCGCATTGCATCGAACATGGCGCGGGATGGTGGCTGGCTCGCCGAGCACATGCTGATTCTGGGCGTGACCAATCCACAAGGCAAGAAATACCACGTTGCGGCGGCTTTCCCGTCCGCCTGCGGCAAAACGAATTTTTCGATGCTGGTTCCCCCTGCCGGTTTTGACGGTTGGACCGTGACCACCATTGGCGATGACATTGCCTGGATCAAACCGGCTGCCGACGGCAAGCTCTACGCCATCAACCCGGAAGCCGGCTACTTTGGTGTGGCACCCGGCACCAACATGCTGACCAATCCAAACTGCATGCGCAGCCTGGGCCGTGACACCATTTTCACCAACGTCGCCCTGACCGACGACGGTGACGTGTGGTGGGAAGGCATGGAGCACGACACGCCGGGCAATGCGCTGCCGGATCACCTGATTGACTGGCAGGGCAAGGACTGGACACCGCAAATCGCCCGCGAAACCGGGGCCAAGGCGGCGCACCCGAACTCGCGCTTCACCGTGCCCGCAACCAATAACCCGGCTCTTGACCGCGCCTGGGACGACCCGAAAGGCGTGCCGATTGATGCCTTTATTTTTGGCGGCCGGCGCTCGACCACAGTGCCGCTGGTGACCGAAGCCAGGTCCTGGGTGGAAGGTGTCTACATGGCCGCGACCATGGGCTCGGAAACCACCGCAGCGGCCACAGGACAGGCCGGCGTGGTGCGGCGCGATCCCTTTGCCATGCTGCCGTTTACCGGCTACAACATGAGC
>JANOLL010000089.1:0-6877 GCA_031419775.1 Polaromonas sp.
TGGCAGCAGCGAAAGCACGTCAGAAGCCCTTCATTTCGCTACCCTGATGGCGTCCGTTGATGCCCTGGTGGCTGAAGGCGGTGAGCAGTTTTATGTCGAAATCGTGACCCAGCACGGTCACCGCACAGCCAGACCGGTTGGTCTTGCCAACGCCCAGGAAGAAGTGCTTTAGCCGATCCGGGCCGCTGCCTCGCGCAACTTGTCTTTTTTGCTCGGGCGTTTGCCCTTGACGCCGCCAACTGACAGGGGATCGTTCTTATTTTCAATCCCCTGCGCTGCGACCTCAATCGGCTCAAAACCTGAAACCTGTTCGCGCGTCACGGTAAGGCCCTGGCGCCTTTCAATCAACCTGAAGTGCGCGGCTGTACCGCTGCTCACAAAACTGACCGCCACACCACTTTCCCCGGCTCGTCCGGTACGACCGATGCGGTGGGTGTAGTCAACCGCCGAGCGCGGCAAGTCGTAGTTCACCACTACCGGCAGTTGCGTGATGTCCAGGCCGCGCCCGGCGACATCGGTTGCGACCACCACTTGCACCACTTTGGCCTTGAAGTCCCGCAACACCTGCGTGCGCTTGCCCTGACTCAGTTCGCCATGAAAAGGCTCGGCCTGAATCGCTGCCTTGCGTAATTTATCGGCCACGGTTTCGGCTGCATGCTTGGTGGCTACAAACACCAGCACCCGTTCCCACTTTTCAGACTGAACCAGATGGCGCAGCAACTGGGTTCGTCTGGCGGCGTCGACTTCGATCGCACGCTGCACGATGAGGGTCTCGGCCTCGGGCTCAGGGCGAACGTCCAGGCGCTCCGGGTCGTGCAGCATTTGCGCCGCCAGCGTCTGCGCAGCAGGCGGAAAGGTGGCCGAAAAAAACAGGTTTTGCCGGCTGGTGGGCAGCTTTTCTAAAATTCGCGAAAGTTCTTCACCAAACCCCAAATCGAGCAGCCGGTCAGCCTCATCGAGCACCAGCGTCTTCACATTGGAAAGGCTCAGGGCATGCTGGCCCAGCAGATCCAGCAAGCGCCCCGGTGTGGCCACGACGATATCGGCGCCGCCGCGCAAGTTCAGCATTTGTGGGTTGATCGACACACCGCCAAACACCACCGCGACCTTCACGCGCTGCGGCAGGTACTGGGCCAGACTGCGCAGGGTTTGACCCACCTGCGCAGCGAGTTCCCGCGTGGGAACCAGAATCAAGCCATGCGTGTGGCGTGGCGAGTTACCGCGTGCGTTGCGCGGTGAATCCATCCACTGCTGCAACATCGGTAAGGCAAACGCAGCCGTCTTGCCTGAACCGGTGCGTGCCGACGCCAGTACATCGCGTCCCTGCAAAATGGCTGGAATGGCGGCTGACTGAATGGCGGTGGGCGCTGGGTAGCCTGCTTCGCTGACCGCACGCAGAAACGCCGGCAGGGTGGCGGGCGTCAAACCCAGTGAAGAAAAAGGCATGAAGGCGGATCAATGCCTCATGGTGATCATCTGTACCGACAAATCGAGCAGCTTGGCTTTACTCATGTAGTAGCGGTCCAGGCGCCATTCTTTCAAAATCTCGACGGCCAGATTGAATTTTTCGTAGTCCAGCTTGTAGAGCTCACCGAGTTGGAACTGCTCATCGGATTCGAGCGCGCGCACCAGCCCTGCCAGCGTTTTGGCAGACTCTGACTGGGGGTCTCTTTCAATGAGTTTTCGGGCTTTTTTGATCGCGTTCATGAGGATCTTTCAAAACAGACACAACAGCTCGGGCAAGCCGATTGAGCCTCCGGTTGAGCTGTCACAACACCTGACAAGGCAACAGTTTTTTTGTTTGCTTCAGGCTATCCTACATGAAGGTTAGCCATCTACCCAAGCGCCCGGGTGTGAATATCAGGTATCGGGGAACCCCTCCTCACTTCGAGGCCCTAACCATCGGACAATTCGTCCATTGCTAAAAAAACAGGAAGCCTGATGTCGTTGACATATTTCGATAGCCAACATCCCCATTTTTCAAGCCGCGTACTGGGCCTGATCGCCGCTGCCTGCGTGGCGATGCTGGTTTTTGGTTTATACCTGCAGCATGGCCTGGGTCTGGAGCCATGCCCCATGTGCATCGTGCAGCGGTATGCACTGATGCTGGTGGCGGTAGTGGCCGGCGTCACGGCTTTTGCCAGCAAGAAGGGCTTTCACATGACGGGCTCGGGCGCGCTGGTTGTGCTGTGTGGTCTGGGTGCTTTTGTGGCGGCCCGGCAGAGCTTTTTGCAGTGGTACCCGCCTGAAGAAGCCTCGTGTGGCCGAGACCTGTACGGCATGATTGAAACCTTTCCCCTCAAACGGGCCATCCCCATGATTTTCAAGGGCAGCGGGGACTGCACCAAGGTGGATTGGACTTTTCTGGGCGGCTCAATTGCCAACTGGTCATTTGTGGCCTTCGTGGTGATGGGCCTGGTGGCTTTGACCTTGTTGGTGCGGCAGATGCGGCAGGCCAGCCCGCGCTGATCATCACGTTTTCCAGAAAAAGCGCCCGGTCCGTCTGGTCCAGGCGCTTTTTCTTTTCCCGTGCGTTTTTGACAGTCAGGAATATACTGTACATAAATACAGTTATTTGACCTGGTCTCAACGCTTTCATGCCCGTTCCTGTTACTGCATACCGCACCGCACCAGACCTTGGCAATGTCCACTCTGCCCAGGTGTGGCGCGCCGCTGAACTCGGCGGCGCGAGCCTGTCAACCCTGGACACGGGTTACGCCGCGCTCAATCAGGTCTTGCCCGGCAGCGGCTGGCCGCAAGGTGCGTTGACCGAGTTCATGCAGCCGCAGGCCGGGCTGCACGAGTGGGGTTTGATGGCGCCTGCCTTGGCGGCGGCGCAGGCGGCCGCACCACGTCAGCTGATGGTGCTGATCGGTGCGCCTTACTGGCCGTTTGGTCCTGCGCTGGGCGCTCGCCAGCTCTCCTTGCAGGGGGTGCTCTGCGTACAAGCCGGTCAGGTCAATCAGGGCAAGGCTCCAGCCCTGCTCTGGGCCGCCTACGAGGCGCTGCAATGTGCCGATGTGTCGGTGGTGCTGGCCTGGCTGCCAGAAGCCCGAAGCACGCATTTGCGACGTCTGCACCTTGCAGCCCAGGCGCACCACAAACTGCTGTTTGTCTTTAGGCCATTGCGGGCACAACACGAGTCCTCGCCTGCGCCGCTGCGGTTGATGCTGCAAGGCCTTGTGGGTCAAAACGCCAATTTGCAGGTCAACATCTTCAAACGCCGTGGCCCGCCTTTGGCGTCGCCCGTTCTGCTCGACACACGAGCCTGCCGCTTGTCAGAACTGCTGGCAGCCAGCGCCTTGCGCCAGCGCCAGCAGCCTGTCGTACCTGCCATTACTGCGCTTGCTGCAGCGGCTGATTTTTCTGACTTCCCGGGGGGATCGCTTCATGCGCTGGATCGCACTGCAAGCCTGCCTGCATGAGTCGTCGGGCATGCGCCAGGCCGCAGCGCAGCAGGCCATGGCAAGCGTCGCGCTGGGTTTTACGCCGCGCGTGGCGCTGCTCGATGACACCGTGCTGCTGGAGGTCTCGGGCAGTTTGCGCCTGTTTGCAGGCCAGACACGGCTGGACGAGCTGCTGAAACAGCGTTTAACCCTGTTTTTTGAATCAAATAGCCTTCCAGCCAGCGTCAATATTGCACAAGGTGCTACATCTTTAATAGCGGTCGGGCGTTTGCGGACGCTCCAGTACCGGCCTGAAGTCGCCCGTCAGCGGGTCGCCGATCTGCCTATCTCCAGCCTCACCGCTGCCCGCCCGCACCTGGGTGTGCTCGAGCGAATGGGCTGCCGCACCTGGGACGACCTGCTCAGGCTGCCGCGTGATGGGGTGGCCAGACGTTTTGGTGCAGACCTGCTCGAGGCGCTTGACCGGGCCCGGGGTGGGGTGCCCGATGGCTACGAGTGGCTGGTCCTGCCCGAGCAATTTGATGAAAAGCTGGAGCTCGATGCGCTGGTCACCCATGCGCCGGCCTTGATGACCGGTGTCGGCCAGTTGTTGGTTCAACTGCACGCCTGGCTGCTGGGTCGCCAGAGCGGTTTGTGCGCTTTAAAGCTGATCTGGCTGCTCGACAAACGGCGCGATGTGCCACCGACGGGCGAACTGGTGATTCGCACCGCCCAGCCTGCCCACGATCTGCGCCATGTCGCGCGCTTGATTGCCGAGCGACTCGGGCAGCAGCGTTTGGCCGCGCCGGTTCACAGCCTGCGCTTGCAGTCACTCGAAACTGAAAAACGCATGGATGCAGCCTCTGCGACCGCCAGCTTGCTGATGGAAGCGCGCCAGCAGGGCGACAGCGCCCAGCAATTGATCGAACGCTTGAGTGCCCGGTTGGGCGAGTCGCAGGTACAAACCTGGCAGCCGCATGCCGACCACCGGCCCGAGCAGATGCAGCGCTGGGTCAGTGCCCTCACCAAGCCGGGAAGACACCAGGAGATTTCCTCCTCCGGTACATCTGCTGCTGAATCAATAGCAGCCAGACCAAACGTTACAAGGGCTAAAGGCCGAAAAAGTATTTCACACCGGCAAGAGACGAGAGCCGAAGCCCTCTACCCGACCTGGCTGCTGCCCGAGCCGCTCAAACTGGCGATGGTGGGTAACCGACCGGTTTACCAGGGCAGGCTGCAGCGACTGGCCGGGCCCCAACGGCTGGAGGCGACGGGCTGGCTGATGGCCGGTGATACCCCAGGCGGGATAGACGCCCGCGTGAAGCCACCGGCCATGCGCGACTACTTCATCTATGGCAGCGAGCAGGGCAGCCTGCTCTGGATTTATAGCGAGCGTCTGGCGCTGTTGACGCCTGGCAGCACGCCGCGTCGTGACTGGTATCTGCACGGCTTTTTTGCCTGATGAGCCTGCCGTGTTCGACCCCGCACTTCCCGACTACGCCGAGCTGCATGCGCTGAGCAACTTCAGCTTTCAGCGCGGCGCCTCGCATGCCGAAGAACTGGTCGAGCGGGCCAAGGCGCTCGGCTATCGGGCCCTTGCCATCACCGATGAATGCTCGGTGGCCGGTGTGGTGCGGGCGCATGTTGAAGCGAAAAAGCAGGGCTTGCAGCTCTTGCCGGGTGCGGAGTTCCGGATCACCGCCGAGCCTGCTTTGTGCATGGTTGTGCTGCCGAACAACGTTAATGGCTGGGGCAACCTGTGTGAGTTCATCACCGCCGCGCGTCAGGCAGGCGATGCGACAGAGCAGGGCAGCTACCGGGTGGCCATTGGAGAAACCGATTTTTCGCTGCTGGCAGACTGTGAAGTGATTCTCTGCCCGCTGCCAGATGCTATCAATACAGAAGCACTGACCAGATACGCCACCTGGGCTAGCAGTCTTTTTGGCTCTAAAAGCTGGCTGGCGGTCGAGCTTTTGCAGGGTCTCGAAGACGCGCTTCGTCTGCAGCAATTGCAGCAGGTGGCCCACCGCACCGGCATACGTCTGGTGGCTGCGGGGGGGGTGCTGATGCATGTGCGTTCGCGCAAGCCGCTGCACGATGTGCTGACCGCCGTGGGGCTGGGTAAAACCGTGCATGCCTGTGGTTTTGCCGTGCAGCCCAATGCCGAGGCGCACTTGCGGCCCCGCATGCGGCTGGCCAGCCTGTACCCGCCTGAGCTGTTGGCCGCCACGCTTGAAGTCGCTGCGCGATGCACTTTTAGTCTGGACGAGATTCGTGATCTTTACCGCTACCCGCTGAGCGACTTCGCGACCCAGGAAGAAACCCCCGGCCAATGCCTAAGCCGTCTGGCAGCCGACGGCGCGCAGCAGCGTTACCCCGGTGGTGTGCCGGAAGCTATTCAGAAGCAGCTTGGCCACGAGCTGGCACTGATTGAAGAGCTGCACTACGAGATGTATTTCATTACCGTGCATGACATCGTGCGCTTTGCGCGTGAGCAGCGCATCTTGTGCCAGGGGCGCGGCTCGGCAGCCAATTCAGCGGTGTGCTATTGCCTGGGCATCACCGCCGTGAACCCGGCAGAAAGCCAGTTGCTGTTCGAGCGCTTTATCAGCCGTGAACGGCGCGAGCCGCCCGACATCGATGTGGACTTTGAACACCAGCGGCGCGAAGAAGTCATTCAGTACATCTACGCCAAATACGGCCATGACCGCGCCGCGATTGCCGCCACCGTCACCTGCTACCGGCCGCGCAGCGCACTGCGTGATGTGGGCAAGGCGCTCGGAATTGAAACTGGGTTGATCGAACAGTTTGCCAAAGAACATTTCTGGTTTGACGGTAGCCAGCTGCTAGAGAAAAAACTCCAGGAGGCCGGACTGCAAAGCCAGGCCGGGACAGTGCTGCAGTGGCTCGATCTGAGCCTGCAGCTGATGGGTTTTCCGCGCCATCTGGGCCAGCACGTGGGCGGTTTTGTGCTGACGCAAACCAAGCTCACCAGGCTGGTGCCAATACAAAGCGCCAGCATGGAGGCGCGCCGCATCATCCAGTGGGACAAGGACGATCTGGACGCGATGGGCCTGCTCAAGGTCGATGTGCTGGCGCTCGGCATGTTGTCGGCCATACGGCGTGGCCTGCAACTGGTGAACCAGACCCGCGGCGGCGCGCTGCAGCTGCACCAGATTCCAGGCGAGGACGCGCAAACCTACGACATGATTTGCGCTGCCGAAACGGTGGGGGTGTTCCAGATCGAGAGCCGGGCGCAAATGAGCATGCTGCCGCGCCTGCTGCCGCGCTGCTTTTACGATCTGGTGGTAGAGGTTGCGATCGTGCGGCCAGGTCCGATTCAGGGCGGCATGGTGCACCCGTATTTGCGACGCCGCGCGCACCCTGAAGAAGAGGTCTACCCCAACGAAGAACTCCGCATAGCCCTGGGGCGCACGCTGGGCGTGCCGATTTTTCAGGAGCAGGTCATGCAGATTGCGATGATTGCGGCC
>JANOLL010000090.1:0-6486 GCA_031419775.1 Polaromonas sp.
GATGATGGGGCGAGCGTCGGCTCCTATACGCTCGCCTCACTTCGGCGCGGTTGTGCAGGCGGAGTGCCCCGCGCTGCATGGGAAATAAGAAGAAATTTCTTGAAAGTCCCTAACAGTTAGCACTTAAAAAGACGATGAAAGGTCTTAAGTCGCTTTGGACCTCAGTCATTCAGTAAGGTCTGCAGGCGCTTACCAAGCCCGTCAGTCCGGGAAGCAGATCAGTGCTTTCCGGCGCAGTGAATCCACTATCAAGCAGAATCGTTTTCAAATCCGACGCCGAGAACGACACAAGGTCCGGTCCACTGATGCTGTTCGCAACAAACCATAGCGCTGCGTTGCTTGGCCCATGGCGCTGGTCGTCGAGCATGAAATCGTGCACCAGGATAATTCCGCCTGAATTGAGTGCCTGGTAGGCTTTTTCAAATAGAAGGGGAAAAGTGTTTGCCGGCATAGCACTGAGCAGATACGACATCAGCACGGCATCCTGCCCGCTGGGCCAAGATGTGGTCAGAGCATCCCCCGCCACTGTCGAAATCCGATCTTCAAGTTCAGCTTCGGATGCGTAACGTTTTGCAATCTGTACGACGTTGGGGAAATCGATGATCGTTGCTCGGAGTTGGGGGTTGCGCTCGCACATTGCAATACTGAATGCACCGCTGCCGCCCGCCACATCCAGAAGCTTAGTCCAGCGCGAGCCGTCGACGCGACGCGCCAGCAAATGTGCCGGTCCCAAGGAGCCCACGTGTTGTGACCGAGAGAAAAGCTCGGCCTCGGCGGGGGAAGCCATACGCGCATACATCGGTGTTGTTGGCTTGCCATTCAATGCATCTCCGAGTTCGGCGAACGAGGGATAAATCTGCCGATCGATTTGATAGCGGAAATAGTCACCAAAATACAAAGGCGATTTCAGCACCAGATAGGCTGCCGCAGCGGGGGAATTGAAATACCGATCTCCATCAAGGCCAAGCAAGCCCTGACTCGTAAGGGCACGAAGCAGGGTGCAAAGCCCATTGGACGCAGCTTTTGTACGCTGCTGAATCTCGTCGACCGCAAGCGGCCCGTCCGCTAGATGGGAAAAGATTTCCAGATCAAGCGCGGCAAACAAAACTTTTGAAGCCATGAATCCATAGCCAATATCAGAGATGTCTTTTGCGTCGCTCAAAAGCCTCACGTTAATTCCCCTATTCCCTAGTCACCTGGCCAGTCGCTACTTTGCTCATTTGATTGCGGCCTTGTCGCCCGAATATCAGTGTCTGACACCTGCTCAGACCAAGCAATGGGAAAAAGTGTAAAAGTGTCAAATCGTCCTACTGCTAATTTGGCCAGTGCGTCGCTGCAGCGTTCCGTCAATGGAAAGCAGGTCTTCAGGCTACTCTCAGTTTGGTGACTTTGATATCAGGTCAGCTTGACGGATGGTATTTACTGACGATCACGCTGTGGCGCTCAGGATCTTGACGTACTGCTGTTGGCGATTGAGCACCCCGGGTTGGTTGCCCACCTGGAAAGAGTTAATGGACATCATTTGGCCGACCTTGCCTGACTTCCGCGCTCCTAATAAAACAACCAGTGGGACAAGTTTCCGGAGTCTGACTCAATGCCAGGCGCGCGCCAATGAACCTAGGTGAAATGGTGTGAGACGCTGTGAATGAGCGATCGACCTTCAGAAGTAAAGGCGTAGGATGTCGGCATGGAAACCTGTCGTTTCGGGCGCTTTGACCTCCGGCCCGCGCAACGCCAGTTGCTCGCGGATGGGCAGGCAGTCGCGCTCGGAGCGCGAGCGTTCGATGTTCTGTGGGCCCTCGTCGAGCGGCGCGACAGGGTTGTCCCCTCAGCCGAGTTGTTCGAGGTGATATGGCCGGGCCTGGTTGTCGAAGAAAACAACGTGCGCCAACAAGTGGCCGCGCTCAGGAAAGTGCTCGGTCAAGGCGCCATTGCGACCGTTCCGGGGCGCGGCTATCGATTCGTCCTCCCCTTGATCGAGGTTGACGCCCCCTTGCCCCGCCCGACTTCAAGTGCGCACCGGCCGGTAATCGCCGTACTGCCATTCGTCAACTTGTCGGGCGACAGTTCACAGAACTATCTTTCGGACGCGATTGCCCAGGACATCATTTCCGGGCTGTCGAGGCATCGCTGGTTGAATGTGATGGCGCGCAACGTGACGTTCGGATATGGCGAGAGCAATCCGGAGCTGCATCGGCTTACGCGCGAGTTGGGAGTTGGTTACGCGGTACAAGGAAGCGTTCGACGCGCCGGGTCGCGAATCCGGATTAGTGCGGAACTCATAGAGCTTGAAACGATGAATTCCTGCTGGACCGATCGGTACGATCGGGAACTGGAACAAGTTTTCGAAGTGCAGGATGAGATCACCGATAACCTCGTTGCGCAGCTCGAGCCAGAAATCGGCGAGATGGAACGCCAGAAGGTGGTGCGCGCACGGCGCACCGATCTCCAGGCGTGGGATTGCTACCACCTCGGTGTCGCTCATTTTTTTCGATTCACCGCTCAGGACAACAACGAAGCGCAGCGCTTGCTCCAGCGAAGCCGCGAACTTGACCCGCACTTTGGCGAGGCGCATGCATGGTGGGCCTACGCCGTCGTGTTGGGGATGGTGTACTGGGACATCGAGCCGACTGCGGGCACCCTGGATCTTGCGCTCGCTGCCGCGCAGCGAGCGTTGAAGCTGGATGATCGCAACGCCGTTTTCTACGCGCTTAAGGCGCGCGTGCAGCTTGCCAGGCAGGAATACTCCAGCGCGCGCAGCGAGAACCAGATGGCCATCACGCTCAACCCGACGCTGGCCGCCGCCCATTGCGGGCTTGCGGATACTCTGGCGTATGAGGGCCGATACGACGAGGCCATCGAGTGCTTTCGCAAGGCCATCGCGCTCAGCCCTCGGGATCCTCAGCGTTGGGCTTTCCTGACGTATGGTGCCCTGGCGTTCATTTTTAAGGGTGACTACGCGCAAGCACTTCAATGGACGCAGCAGGCCGACGAAATTCCGAACTGCCAGTATTGGACGCTGGCTCATCAGAGCGTAGCGCTCGCCTGCCTCGACGAGCCCGAGTCCGCGCGGGTCGCTGTTGCGCGACTGATGGCTGTCGAGCCCCGTTTCAGCATCGCCTTTGCTGCCCGGAAACTGTTCTACGTCAAGGACCCGCAGCAGAAAATGCGCTATCTGGAAGGACTGGCCCTAGCAGGAGTGACGTCTGGCTAACGGATGATCTCGCAGACCGCCAGATTGGCAAGCGGTTCCCCATTGCGTAAACGTGCAATGTTCGACGTCACCTCCGTGGCGATGTGTGCTACCGAGTTGTCCGTGAAGCCCGCGACATGCGGGGTGAGAATGAAATTGTCCAGTGCCAGCAGCGGGTCGCCAGGCTCGGCTGGTTCGTTCCAGAACACGTCCGACGCGGCGCCGGCAATAGCTCGCCGCTCCAAAGCCGACTGAAGCGCGGCTCGATCCACGAGTGCGGCTCGTCCCAGGTTGATCAGGAATGCACTTTTTTTCATCAGACCGAAGCAATTGTGGTCGAACATGGCGAGGGTCGCGGGGGTCAGGGTTGCCAGCAAAACCACGAAGTCGGCTTCCCCTAGGATCGAGGTGAGATGCTCGGGACCCCCTAGAAAATCGAGGGGGACTGGCGAACCCTTCGCAACGTTAGACCTGATTGCCAACACCCGCAGCCTCAAGGCGGCAGCCATTTGCGCGAACTCCGTGCCCACCGCACCAAGCCCGACCAGCACTACGGTCTTCCCCCGCAGCTCCAAGCCCATCGGCTCTCCCGTGCGCCGATTTCCGATGGACTTGTTGCAGCCGCGAAGGTTGCGAGCGAGCGCAAGCATCAGCGCCAAACCATGCTCGGCCACCGCCACACTGTTTCCGCCGGGTACGTTGGCCACCCTCACCTCCGCATGTTGGGCGGCGAGCAAGTCGACACTGTCCAGTCCTCGACCATGCTGTTGGATCAGGCGTAGCCGAGGTGCGGCGCGCAACTCCTCCTGCCCCACCCGGTGATGGCCCAACAACAAGACCTCCACATCCCTAAGTTGGTCAGCCAACGCACGGTGGGGTTCAAAGTCTCGCAGCTCGATGCCGGGGCCAAGTCGCGCGCGGATACCCTGCATCATCGGAAGGTAGGTGGATCCCAGGACAATCATCAGCGGTCCCGTCCACTTGCGATGATCGTCGGTCGCAATACGGCAGCGGGTTCGCGCCGGTTGACCAGTGCAATGCCCATGCCCACCGCCAACAAGCCGGGCACAAAGGCGGCGCCGGGCGACTCGTCCAGCATGGTCATCGCTAGCAGCGCGGCAGTGATGGGATTCAGCGTGATGAAGACGGCAACTTGTGTCGACGAGATGCGGCCAAGTGCCCAAGTCCATAGTGGAAAGCTCAGCGCTCCACCCACCGTACCGAGGAACAACGCCAGCGAGGCCACGGATACAGGCTTGCCCCTGGCAATGTAGCGGCGCGAAAAGACGTTGTAGATAGCGGCGCAGGTTGCGGAAAGCAGCATGAGGGTGGCACCCAACCACGCATTTTCGTTTTCGTTTGAGATTGTGCCGAACGCCAAAGCAACGCCGCACACCGTCAGCGCCACTCCTGCCAGCTTGCTGGGCGGCAGCGATTCAGTTCCGGTCAAGCGCGCCAACAGCATCGTCAGAACCGGGATGAGCCCCAGAATCAGGGCTCCGGTTGCGGCACTTAGGTGCAAGAGCGCGGCGCTGAAACTCCACGGAAAAATCCCAAAGAAAATCACACCCAGAAAGCCTACGGGCAGCCGGTCTTGTCGATCCACACCAGGACGCCGAAGCGCCCACATTGGAAGCGCCAGGCATGCGGTGGCAATCAGGTACCGCAAGAAAGCCAGAACAGACGGCTCGGCGTCGCCGACGATCCAGCGGGTAGCCACTTCGGATGCGCCGAAGCATGCGCTGGCAACGGCGGCGGCCACCAAGGGGAGGATGGATGATTCATGTTGCGCCATAAAGCCACTTTGCCAACCCGCGCTGTCGCGCTCAATGAATGCGCGTGAAATGTTGTGAGAAATGCGTGAATAGCCCTTGCTGCGGGACCGACAGCCGACATGTGGGACCGATCCGCGATGCATGGGTTCAACACCGCCAGATGTAACGCGACTCCGCTAACCGGTCGGACTGCCAAAGAGCGACCCTTCGTCGATGACTCCTCTTAGCCCGAAAGTGGCTACCGAGACAATGCGGAATTACGGTTGTCCATTCCTGGCGCTCAAAAGCTGACGTTGGCCATTGAATGTACGAAGTAATGGCGATCAGCCGGATTGCAGCGACTGCTGTCGCTAGCCCCCGCAGCTGGATCTGCGATCGCCAGCACCTTATAGTCGTTCAGCATGGGAAAGCGCACGGGCCTTAACGGATGTGTTGAGCAGTACTGCCGGAGCAGGCCCATTGCTGTTTTTCGCGTAGATCGACACATTGAGCTGGATAGTGTCGCCTCATTGCAGATAGCAAGACCGCGTTCTCCCGATTCGGATGTCGTCGGTCAACGCATCCTCGCCCGTCCATGACCGGAGATTCGACCGGTATAGAGACGCACTTCACCGAAGGGCTGGACCCGCTGCCAAGGGTGCGGGCCTTGTTTGCATTTCACCGGCCAGAAACATTGGCCGCTTTTCTCGGAGCCCAACCTGTTTGCGGCGTTTGCAAAACGGTCTTGCGCTCTGTCAGTGCCAGTCGTTGAGCCGCCTCGCGTCTTTCGCCAGTGCAGAAGCCGGCCTCTGCGAGTTCGATCCGCGAGACGGCACTCTCTATGGGACGCAAAGCGGCTGCACGCGCAGCTTCGGGATCCCGTGCAAGGACTGCCGCGCTAATGGCCTCGTGTTCCGACGGCGCCGAACGCTTCTACAACCAGGCCTTGCAAGTTAATCCGAAACACCGCGGTGCACTCGAATACTCTGTTGAGCTTTACTTGATCAAGGGTGACCTCTCCAAGGCAGAGCAACGGCTCGCAATGCTCGACAAAGCGTGCTTGATTACTTGCGCTGAATACCGAGAGCTGAAGCTGGCGGTGCAGCGATTTAAAGATAACGGGAACCGATACGTCGCCGCTCCCTGAGCGTGCTGGAAACCGCAAGCTGCCTTAATAGAAAAAAAGCCGAAAAGTTGGCGTGTGAGATGCAAGCCTTACCGACATCACTCAAGGCCCCCGTGTGCCCCCCAATGACGGAAAGGCGTCAACGCCAACCGCGTCGGGAGGCAGCCGCAGTGCTGCAAGGCGTCGCGCCATGCTCTCGATTTCGATAGTCTGCCCCGCGATAATCTCTTCGGCTAGCTGGCGCGTGGCAGGATCCCGACCATGCTGCAGCACTAACCGAGCCATATCCACGGCGCCGGCATGATGCGGAATCATCATTACCAGGAAGTCGACATCGGCGTTGCCCACATAGCCGGGCTCATGCATGCCTTGCATCATGCGTGCCATCGATTCGTCCATCTCACGCTGGAAGG